>CAZDGY010000877.1:0-3143 GCA_964504685.1 uncultured Kofleriaceae bacterium
GGATCCTATAGTCTCGATTTGCGCGGCGACGACAATCAATTGCTCTACAACGCGACCAATCTCCAGTTCAGCGATGGGCGCGTCTATGACATCTTCGCGATCGGTCAACTCTCCGATAAGTCGTTGACACTCGTCCCGCTCGTCACCAACGTGCTGTCGAACGTCCCCGCGCATACCGGCTGGACGTCGATGCCCGCGGCATACTTCCGGTTCACCGCCGCGATCCCGGATCGCGCAGTCGGCGACGTGATCGCTCCGGGCGGCGACGTCGTGCTGATCGATATCGATCCGACCTCGCCCGAGCTCGGCACGGAGTACGCGACCGTCGCGCAGACGCTCGAGCCCGACGGTTACGTCCCGACGAACCTCGTCGGCATTGCGCCGCGTCCCGGCGTGGTGCTACGCGCAGGCACGACCTACGCGTACGTGGTTCGTACGTCGTTCGCACCGGGCTTTACGCAACCGGCCGCGCTCGCCGAGCTCGCCGCCGGCAAGACGCCGAGTGGCGACCGAGGTGCCGCCGCCGCCACCCTGTACGCACCGTTGTGGCCCGCGCTCGCGACCGCCGGGATCTCGACCGACGACGTGCTCACCGCGACCGTGTTCACGACCGGCGACGAAGTCGACCGGCTGTTCAAACGCTCCGAGGCGATCCGCACCGCGTATCACGTCACGGTCGACAACCTCGCGCTCACCGGCGGCGACACGTACGACGGCTTCTGCCGGCTCGACGGCACGCTCACGATGCCGCAGTTCCAGACCGGGACCCCGCCGTTCACGAGCGAAGGCATCTTCGTCGTCGACGGCAACGACGTGCCGCAGATGCAAACGATGATGACCATCCCGGTCGTCATCACGCTGCCGAAGATCGCGATGCCGGCGAACGGCTTTCCGCTCTACCAATTCTTCCACGGCTCCGGCGGGCTCTCGAGCGGGCTCGTCGATCTCGGCCGCTCGCCCGACTCGAGCGATGATCCCGAGCCGGGCAAAGGTCCGGGCTACGTCGTCGCGCTGCACGGCATCGCCGCGGTGTCGTCGGCGCTGCCGCTCAACCCCGAGCGGTTCCCGGGCGCGACCGACTACGAGTACCTCAACATCAACAACGTGGCCGCGCTGCCGTTCACGTTCCAGCAAGGCGTGTTCGAGCAACGGCTGCTGACCGACGCGCTCGAGACGCTGCAGATTCCCGCGGCCGCGCTCGCCGGCTGCACCGGGATCTCGACGACGACCGGCAGCTACTCGTTCGATCCCGCCAAGCGCGTCGCCGGTGGCCAATCGATGGGCGGCATGTACACCAACCTGATCGGCTCGATCGAGCCGCGATTCGGGGCGCTCGTGCCGACCGGCGCCGGCGGATTCTGGAATCTGATGATCCTCGAGACCGCGAGCGTGCCCGGCGCGAAGGACTTGTTGACCGCGGCGCTCGGCATCGACGAGGACACCGCGACGTTCCTACATCCGGCGATGAACACGATCGCGCTCGGCTGGGAGATCGCCGAGCCGATCGCGGCGATGTCGCGCATGGGGCACCGCCCGCTGCCCGGTATGCCGATCCGCCATATCTACGAGCCGGTCGGCAAGGGCGACACGTACTTCCCGATGGACGTCTACGACGCCGCCGCGCTGTCGTACGGCAACACCGAAGCCGGTGACGAGATCTGGCCAACGATGCAGGACGCGCTCGCACTCGATAACACGAGCGGCCTCATGACCTATCCGGTCAAGGGCAACAGCAACGGTTACACGCGCGCGGTCGTGCAGTTCAACGGCGATGGCATCATCGATCCGCACTACATCTATCGCCAGCTCGACAGCGTGAAGCACCAATACGGTTGCTTCCTCGAGAGCTACTTGCGCGACGGTGTGCCGACGATCCCAGCGCCCGGCGGACTTACCGACCCCTGCCCGTAGGCAACGTGACTACATCGCGCTTTCCTTAACTTCCTCGGGCGACGTGAGTCGAACCGGGCATGAAGCTCGTAAGCCTGTTCGCCGCCTCGGTGCTGTCGCTCGCCGCAATTGGTGGTGCCGCACGCGCCGACAATTTCGCTGGCCCACCACCCGCGCGCGGCGAGCTGCGCCAAGCGCTGCTCGATCGTTTCGATCGCAACCACGACGGAAGGCTCGAGCCGAACGAACGGCGCCACGCGATCCGCGCGCTGCACAAGCTCGAGGTCATGCTCGCTCGGCAAGAGCGCCGCGCCGAACGCCGCGAGATCAACGGCGCGGTCCAGCGCTACGATCGCAACGGCGACGGCGTCGCGGGGCCAGGCGAAGTTCCCCTACGCGAACAGCGCCGGTTGCGCCAGCTCGACCGCAACGGCGACGGCTGGGTCGACGGCAACGACCTGCGCTAAATCGTCGGCCCGATGTAACCCCGGGCGGCTGGCCGTTGTATCAGCGGCATATGCGCCACCTCATCCTCGGATTCGCGCTCGTTTTCGGCCTGGTCTTCACCCCCGCTGCAGACGCGACCCCGCTCGACCTGCACCGGATCCCCGCCGATGCCGCCGGCGTCGGCCATCTCGATGTCGATGCGCTCCGCGCCTCCAGCCTGATGAAGATGCTGGAAGCGGCGCTCGACGCCGACAAAGACGACGCCGAGCTCGTCAAGGCCAAGCCGATCATCACGCAGCTCGAGAAGAACTGCTCGGCGATAACGTTGTGGCTCGTGGATGTCCCGAAACCGGCGACCGCGAAGCCGGCGACTGCGAAGTCCGACGACAAGTCCGACACCACCGGCGTCGTCCTGTTCGAGTTCCCGGGCGTCGCGGCCGCGAATGACTTCGCCAATTCGATCGCGGCGCTCGCTGGCAAGAAGATGCAAGGTGGTCGTTACACCATCACGATGGACGAAAAGCCGATCACGGTAGCGGTGTTCGGCAACGTCGTGGGGCTCTCGGATAGCGTCGCGGACCTCGACCGCACGATCGCGGTGAGCCAAGGCAAGGCGGCGAGCCTGACCGCGAAGCAACTGCCGGCGACGATGGAGCGCGGCATGTTCCTGTTCGCGGTGCTCGGCAAAGGCATGCTCGACGACGTTCGCAAGGCCGCCGGCTCGACGCTGCTGCAGACCGAGATGTCGTCGGTGACGCTCAACATCGGCGAGATTGCAGGCGAGCTCCGCGCTCATGCGACCGCGA
>CAZDGY010000878.1:0-3141 GCA_964504685.1 uncultured Kofleriaceae bacterium
CTGTCCTCGGGCGTCGCCCTGATCGCCTGCCTGATGCTCGGCGTAACGCTCGTCGGGTTTTCGCTGTCGCACCAGTTGTGGCTGTCACTCGTGCTGCTCGTTCCACTGGGAGCGGCGACGATGATCCAGATCAGCGCGATGAACACGCTGATCCAGATGGCGACCCCAGACGCACTGCGGGGGCGCGTGATGGCGATCTGGGCGATGATCCTCATGGGATTCGCCCCGCTCGGTGCTCTGCTCGCGAGCTTGGTCGCGACCGTCGCTAGCCCTGGAACTCCGCTCGCGATCGGCGGCGCCGTCTGCGTGGTCGCCGCCGTCGGCTTCATCCGGTCGTCGCAGATGCGCGCCGCGCCCGAACCTCCGCGTTGAGGTGGCGCTGCCTATGACTTCTTGGCTGCGTGATACTCGCGGCGAATGTGCTCGAGATTCACGGTCGGCGCGGGGTACTTGAGGCCCAACCCTTCGAGGTGTTCGATGACGATCCGCGCGATCGCGAGGTTGCGGAACCACTTGTGATCCGACGGGATGACGAACCACGGCGCGCGCTCGGTGCTGCACCGCGACAGGGCCTCCTCGTAGGCTGCGGTGTAGTCGCCCCAAAACTTTCGCTCCTTGTAGTCGGACTCGCTGATCTTCCACTGCTTGGCCGGATCGTCTAGCCGGTCCTCGAACCGAGTCAGCTGCTCGTGCTTGGAGATGTGAAGGAAGAACTTGAGGACGTGCGTGTTGTTCTCGGCAAGCTCGGCCTCAAACGCGTTGATCCGATCGTAGCGCGCAGACCACACCGCTTGCGGCGCGAGATTGTGGACGCGAACGACCAGCACGTCCTCGTAGTGGGAGCGGTTGAAGATCGCGACCTGTCCCTTGCGCGGCGTCGCTCGATGGATGCGCCATAGGAAGTCGTGGGCCAGCTCCTCGGAGGTCGGTTGCTTGAACCCGGTGACCCGGCAGCCCTGCGGGTTCATCGCGCCGAGGATGTGGTTGATCGTGCCGTCCTTGCCGGCGGTGTCCATCCCTTGCAGACAGAGGAGGAGCGAGTGCCGGCCATCGGCATAGAACAGCTGTTGGAGCTCGCGCAGCGTGTCTCGATCTTTTTCGAGCTCCTTGGTCGCCGCTTTATGGCTGTCGTGATCGCCCTTGAAGCCGGGATCGAGGTCGTCGAGCTTGACCTTAGTGCCGGGCGTTACGCGGAACCGTTTGACGTACTTCATGTCGATCCTCCAAGGGCCGGGGTGTGGACCGCCGGTGGGCGCGGTGCTGGCTTCGGTGCGGCGGCCTTCGGGCGAGGAACTCGCAGCGACCGCGCACAGAGCACTGCCTTGACGATATCGTTCGGTCCTAGCGAGCAGATCGCCGCGTAACCGAAGATGATCGCGCTATACGCCAGCGGTAGCGGCGAGAGCTCTGCGACACCGTGGAGCCCGATGATCACACCGATGACGGCGGCCGCACCGAGCGATGCAGCGAGTGGACCACTTGGTCTCGATGTCCAGAACGCCCGCCGCTCGCGCATCGAGATGAGCGAGGTCAACGCGAAGAACAGGAATGTCTGGAACGTGAATGTTTGGAGCGCGCCCGCGTCGTTCGCGAGCCCGAACCGGTGCCAGCCGAACGCGAGCAGGCCAAGCGACTCGATCAAGGTCAGCGCGCCGACGACGACCGCGACCCTGATCAGCGGCCCGATGTTCCAGGTCTCGGGCTGCTGCGACGGACGGACGCGATCGGTCGCGAGCGCGATGTGCGTGACGTCGGTGAGGCTGACGAGCAAGAGCATCACGAGCGCCGAGATCGCGAACTTGCCGGTCACCAGGAACGCGATCACTACGAATCCCGCCTTCAAGATCGTGCGGCTGACCTTGTTGACGATCCACGTGAGCACGCGCTGGTACGTCGATCGCCCGCGCTTGACCAGATCGACGATGTTGACGAGCCCGTCGGTTGTCAACACCGCACTGGCCGCTCCCTTGGCGACGTCGGTCGCGCCGCTGACCGCGATCCCCACCTCGGCTTGGCGCAACGCGGGCGCATCGTTGACGCCATCGCCGGTCATGCCGACGACGTGACCGGCGGCCTGCAGGCTCTTCACGACCGTGAACTTGTCTTCGGGAAACACCTCGGCAAGGCCGCCGCCGGCGAGATCGATCGGCGGAGCCGGGTGGTTCGGCGTCGCGCGGAGGTCCGGTGCGCGGATGATCTCGCCGAGGCCGAGCGTACCGGCCATTTGTTTCGCGACGGGGAGCGCGTCGCCGGTCAGCATCAGAACCTTGACGCCGAGCGAGTGCAGCTCGTCGATCAGGCTGCGCGAGTCCGGCCGTGGTGCGTCGTAGAGCAGCGCGAGGCCGCACAACCGCAGCGGTCCTCCACTATCGGAACGCGCCACCGCGAGCGTGCGAACACCCGTGCCGGCAGCTTCGGCCGCGCGCGCCTCGAGCGCGGTGATCGCTGCGGCGTCGAGGCCGGCGGCTTGCGCGACCGTTCGCACCGCGCCCTTGATCACGCGGCTCTGCTTCCCTGCGATCTCGACGATCGCCTCGGTGTGCCTGGTCTTGGCAGAAAACGGGATGAACGAAATCGTTTTGACCGCGCCTTGGTCGAGCGCGTGATCCTTCGCCGCACGTAGGAACGCGACGTCGATCGGATCGGCGTTCGCCGCATTCGACGCGAGCGCGCCCGCGCGCAGGACATCGTCTTCGGTGAAGCCAGGCTGCGGCACCGCACCGGTGAGCGAGAGCTGGTTCACCGTGAGCGTCCCGGTCTTGTCCGCGCACAGCACATCCATGTTGGCGGCGTCCTCGATGGCGCCCAGACGTGTGATCAGCACGCCGCGCCGCCCGAGCTCCATCGATCCCACTGCCATGCTCACCGTGAACATCACCGGCAGCGCAACCGGGACCGCGCTCATCAGCAGTACCAACGCGATCGGCAACACATCGACCATGCGCAGACCCTGGACCAGCGCGGTTACGAACGTCACGACGACGAGAGAACCGACGATGAGCAGCAGCCACTTCACGATCCGCGACGTCACTTCCTCGACGTGGAGCTTGGGGTGCGCGCTTTCGACGAGCTCCGTGGTGCGGCCGAAATACGTCCGGGCACCCGTGGCGATGACCACTCCTAGCGCTTCGCCATCGCGAA
>CAZDGY010000879.1:0-3139 GCA_964504685.1 uncultured Kofleriaceae bacterium
ATGGCGTGGTCGACTTGAACGAGCAATGCGACGGCTCGGTGCCGGCGGGCGACGAGTGCGCCGATTTCGGCTACTACAGCGGCTCGCTGAGCTGCAGCGACGTTTGTCAGCTCGATCCGACCGCCTGTGTCGGCCGCTGCGGCGATGGCATCGTTCAGTCCAGTCACGAGTACTGCGATGGCGCGGTTCCCGCCGGCGCGACGTGCGTTGGGTTCGGCTACGACCTCGGCGTGCTCGCGTGCGGCCTGGGTTGCGGCCCGGATCTACTCGCGTGTGGCCTACTCGACGAGAACGCTGCGAGCGATGTGGTCGAGGGCGTCTCGGCGCTGTGGGGCGGCAACGGTATGATCGGGGTCGTCTACTCGTCCGGGGACGCATGGGCCCACGCCGGCACGACGTGGACCAAGGCCCCAGCGGCATACAGCGTCATCGCGGGTTCAGCGACCGAGCTCTGGGCGGCGGGTCCTGACCACGTAGCGGTGTGGAATGCGATGACCGGCTGGACCGATCAGCCTGCGCCATGGCCGAGCGGAACGGTGACCGCGATCTGGGCATCGGACTCGCTCGGCGTGTTCGTATCGCTCGGCGATAGCGCTCCCTTGTGGCAGCTCTCGAGTGGTACGTGGACTCAAGTGACCGGGGCATGGCCGGCCGGCGTCGCGCTGGGCGACACGCACGCGGAGCTCTGGGTGTTGTCGAATCCCGTGCAGGTCTGGGACGGCACGTCGTGGACCACGCCCGCGATCGCCGACGCCGACGCCGTGGTCGAAGATTCGACCGGCGGCTTGTGGGCGAGCGACGGCGCGGGCGTGTTTCATCTGCGCTCGGGCGCCGCGACGTGGGACTCCGTCCTGGATGTACCGAAGGGGGCTCTGGTCGCCGCCGGAGTTGATGGCCCCTACTTCGCGAGCACGACGAATGAAGGCTTCGGTGGCAACGTGGTTTCGCAGCTCGTCTACTACGCGACCACTCCGCTCACGATCACGTGGGATCAAGGCCTGGTCGCCAGCGATGGGCTCGGCGCGATCTATCAGGCCGCCCCCGATGGCAGCTTGGAGGCGAACCTGTTCGGCACCTGGGAGTACGAGCTCGACGTGTATCCTCTGAGGTCGACTCTCGATTCGACGCCTGGCGGCCCCGAGGTCGAGTGCGATGAGGAGTGCACGGGCACTCCACCTCATCGGACCTGCTCGGCCTCGTGCCTGCAACTCGCGCCGAACGGGACCTGGGAGGGCTCCGCGAATTGCTCGATCGCGGTCGTCACCGCGAGTGGCGCGACGTATTGCGGCGATCGCGATCTCGGTACGCTGACCGATCCCGACGATGCGGGCGTGACCGGCATCGATCCGGCGGTTCTGTGGATGGTCGGCGACGACGTCGCGACGGGGGGCAATCAGAGCTTTGCGTGGCGCAGCGGAGGCGCGTGGCACACCGCGACGCCGCAGTTCGCGGTCGAGGCGCTCGCGGGGGATTCGATCTCGGATCTGTACGGGATCGTCGATGACGGCGGCGGCGGCGAGCTATGGCACTTCGACGGCGTCATGTGGCAGCAGGTGCTCGCGGCGGGTGGCCCGTTCTTCTCGCTCGCTGTCACGCCGACCACGGTGTACTTGACCGGAGACAACGGGCTCGTCTCGTACACCCGCGCGTCGGGAGTCAGCAGCATGGCGGCGGTCCCGGTCGCGCTGTCCGGCATCGTCGGCACCGGTGGCGAAGAGCTGTTCGGCTTGACCGCAGTGCCGTTGCCGCGCACGTCGGCGCTGTGGCGGTTCGACGGGACAACGTGGTCGCCGGTGACCTTGCCGGTCGGGGTCTCGGCCGGTGGTATCACCGCGGCCGGTCGCGACGTGTTGATCACGATCGCAGGCTCGGCGCAGAACACCGCCGTCGGCCTGTACCGGTTGCAGCGCACCGGTCCGTGGTGATGAAGCGCTATCGCCTACGCACGCGGAAATCGCGCGCAGAACTCGACCATCGCGACGCCGAAGCGTTGGACGATCAGCCGGGTCGGCTCGTCGATGAGCCGGCCCTCGGCGTCGAACCGTTCGTGCGCGCGCGTCACGAGCACCTCGGGCTGATTGAGGCACGGCGAATCGCTGTACACGAGCATCTGCCGGAGGTGGAGCTGCGCGCGGACCGTGCCGCTCATCCCGCTCGCCGCGCCGACCAGGCCGATCGGCTTGCCGCGCATCGGGGAGGTCGCCGGCGGGCGCGACACCCAATCGAGCGCGTTCTTCAGGCCGCCGGGGATGCTGTAGTTGTACTCGGGCACCGCGATCACGACGCCATCGGACGCGGCGATCGCGGCCTTGAGCGCGACCACCGGCTCGGGGTCATCGAGGTCGCTGTTGAAGATCGGAAAGGCGCCGATGCCGTCGAACAGCACCATCGTCGTGCCCTCGGGCAACAGCTCGCGAACCGTCCGCAGTAACGCGCGGTTATGCGACGCCTTGCGCATGCTCCCGCAGATGCCCAATAGGCTCGTTGCAGCCATATCCAACCGTAACCCTTTGCCGCCCGGCACGTATACTGCGCGTATGTTTGGAACCGCCAAGAAGCTCCGCATGCCCGCCCCGGGTGATGCGCTCCCCGGTCGAGCCACGCCCATGCGCGTCGGCGAAACGCACTTCGTGAACGGTCACCGGATCGTGCCGCCGTTCCCCGCGGGCATGCAGCTCGCGCAATTCGGCATGGGCTGTTTTTGGGGCGCCGAGCGCAAGTTCTGGCAGACCCCCGGCGTGTACTCGACCGCGGTCGGCTACGCCGGCGGCCTGACGCCGAACCCGACGTACGAAGAGGTCTGCTCGGGTGGCACCGGTCACACCGAGGTCGTGCTGGTCGTCTTCGATCCGACGAAGGTGTCGTACGACGAGCTGCTCAAGGTGTTCTGGGAGAACCACGATCCGACCCAGGGCATGCAGCAGGGCAACGACATGGGCACGCAGTACCGGTCCGCGATCTATGCGTACGGCGATGCGCAGCTCGCGGCGGCGCAGGCTTCTCGCGCGTTGTTCCAGGACCAGCTGCGCAAGGCCGGCCACGGCGAGATCACGACCGAGATCCGCACCGCGCCCGAGCTGTATTACGCCGAGGACTACCACCAGCAGTATCTCGGCAAGAACCCGAACGGCTACTGCGG
>CAZDGY010000880.1:0-3138 GCA_964504685.1 uncultured Kofleriaceae bacterium
CTCGACTGGATCTCGGCGAATCACGTCGACGGCGCGGCAGGTCAGATCACGTACACGCAATGGCTCGACGTCGCCGGCAAGCTGCAAGCGGACCTCACCGTGACCAAGCTCGACGACGAGCGGTTCTGGGTTGTCGGCTCAGACACCGTGCATCGCCACGTCGAGACCTGGATGAAGCGCAACATCGGCGACGCCCACGCATTCGTCTCCGACGTGACGAGCGGCTACGCGCAGATCAACATCCAAGGGCCGCGGTCGCGCGAGCTGATGCAGCTCGTCACCGCGGTCGACATGAGCAACGAGGCGTTTCCGTTTCGCGCCGCGCGCGACATCGACATCGGCTTTGCCCGCGTGCTGTGCATCCGGATCACGTATCTCGGCGAGCTCGGCTACGAGCTGTACATCCCGGCCGAGCAAGCGCTGCACGTCTACGATCGGCTGGTCGCCGCGGGCGAGCAGGTCGGCCTGGTCCACGCGGGCCTGAAGACGCTCGCGAGCTGCCGGATGGAGAAGGGCTATCGCGACTACGGCCACGACATCGACAACACCGACAGCGTGCTCGAGGCCGGCTTGGGTTTCGCGGTCGATCTCAAGAAGCCGGGCGGGTTCCTCGGCAAGGACGCGGTCGTCGCGGACAAGGCCGCAGGTCCGCTGAAGAAGCGGTTGCTGCAGATCCTGGTCAAAGATCCCGAGCCGATGCTGTTCCATGCCGAGGTCGTGCGCCGCAACGATGTCCCGGTCGGGTACATCCGCGCCGCGTCGTACGGTCACACGCTCGGCGGCGCGGTCGGCCTCGCGATGATCGAGTCGAAGGACGGCGCTGCGATCGACGGCAAGTGGATCGAGGCAGGCAGCTGGGACATCGAGATCGCCGAGCGGCGCTGGCCGGTGGTCGCGTCGTTGAAGCCGCTCTACGACCCCGAGAACAAGAAGGTCAAGGCGTAGCGGCATGCGCTGGCTCGTCCTGGTCGCAGTACTTGTCAGCTGTAAGAGTCATGATCGCGCGCAGCCGCTGGCCGAGCTAGCGCGCACCTGTACGCAGGGCGGCGACCTCGGCTGCCCGCGGCCGATCCTCTACGTCCGCGACCTCGACGCGAGCCGGCACTACTACCACGACCGGCTCGGCTTCAAGCTCGACTGGACCGACGGCGACCCGCCCGATTTCGGCGCGGTCTCGCGCGGCGAGACGCAGTTGTTCATGTGCGAGCGGTGCCAGGGCAACGCCGGATCGTGGTTGTGGGTGTTCACGGCGGATGTCGATCGCCTGCACGCGGAGCTGGTCGAGCGCGGCGCGCAGATCAAGGCTGCGCCGGCGAACAAGCCGTGGGGCGTACGCGAGATGCAAGTCGTCGACCCCGATGGCAATGTGCTGCGGATCGCGTCGCCACTCGAGAAGTAGCCGGTCCGCCGCAGCGTCAGACCCCGCGCGTAAGGTAACGCATGGCGAAGGTCAAGCCCGCGCGCAGCGTGTACGCCTGTCAGGCGTGCGGCCACGTCGAGGCGAAGTGGCTCGGCCGCTGCCCCGCGTGCAAAGAGTGGAGCACGCTGGTCGAGGAGATGGGCGGCCCGACGCCGCCGCGGCCGAGCTCGGCTGGGGTCGCCGACGGCCGGGCGCCGGTCGCGATCACCGAGGTCGGCGAGATCGACGGCGCGCATCGCCAGCGCACCGGCATCGCGGAGCTCGATCGCGTGCTCGGCGGCGGCTTGGTCGCGGGCAGCCTGGTGTTGCTCGGCGGCGATCCGGGCATCGGCAAGTCGACGCTGCTCGTCCAAGCGCTCGCCGGGCTCGCCGCGGGCAAGCCCGTGCTGTACGCGACCGGCGAAGAATCGATCGCACAGACCGCGATGCGCGCGCGCCGGGTCGGAGCGGCGAAGGCGGAGCTCGCGATCGTCTCGGAGACCGACGTCGAGCGGATCGTCGCGCACGCCCAGGCGGCGCGGCCGGCGATCCTCGCGGTCGATTCGATCCAGACCGTGTACACGCCGCTGCTCGACTCGATCCCGGGCTCGCTCGCGCAGGTTCGCGAGTGCGCGAGCCGGCTGATGCAGTACGCGAAGACGACCGGCACGCCGACCGTGCTCGTCGGCCACGTCACGAAAGACGGCGGGCTCGCGGGCCCCAAGACGCTCGAGCACATCGTCGATGTCGTGCTCCAGCTCGAGGGCGACGGCGGGCCGTATCGCATCTTGCGCGCGCACAAGAATCGGTTCGGCTCGACCCAAGAGATCGGCGTGTTCGAGATGCGCGGCGGAGGGATGGCCGAGGTCGCGAATCCGTCGGCGCACCTGCTCGCCGAACGGCCGATCGGGGCGCCGGGCTCGGTCGTGGTCGCGTCGGCGGATGGCGCGCGGCCGTTGCTCGTCGAGATCCAAGCGCTGGTCGCGCCGGCGAGCGCAGGCTTCGGCCGGCGGACCGCGGCGGGCGTCGATGGCAATCGGGTCGCGCTGTTGTTGGCCGTGCTCGCGCAGCGCGCGCAATGCGACGTGCTCGATCGCGACGTGTTCATCAACGTCGCCGGCGGCCTGCGGCTCGGCGAGCCGGCGATCGATCTCGGCGTCGCGTGTGCGGTCGCGTCGTCGGTACGCGGGCGCGCGATCGATGCGCATACCGTGGTGTTCGGCGAGGTCGGGCTCGCGGGCGAAATCCGCGCCGTCCCGCTGTGCGAGCAAAGGCTCGCCGAGGCGGCGAGGCTCGGGTTCAAGCGCGCCATTGTTCCGGCGCAGAACGCGCAGCGCGTCGTTGATGCGGGCGGCATCGAGCTCGTGCCGGTCGATCGGCTCAGCGCAGCGATCGCTGCACTTTAGCTTTCGCGCCCTCGCGCCAGCGCGCGCTGGAGCGGTGCTCGACGGGTCCCCCTAAAGGGGAACCCTCGCCGTGTGGTGTCGGCCGTCCTTTGCTTCGCACGGACAGCCGATCGATCTGTTCGGCTCGGGTCCCTGCGCGCGGTGCGTTGAACCGAACCGGAGGTAATCGTTGCGTTGAACCGAACCGGAGGTAATCGTTGAACCGAACCGGAGGTAATAGACTCGGACAGCTCGGACAAACGGTAGTTGCGGTTGTTGGAGTTGGAGTTGTGAGTTGAGGGTCCCCCTAAAGGGGAACCCTCGCCGTGTGGTGTCGGCCGTCCTTTGCTTCGC
>CAZDGY010000881.1:0-3134 GCA_964504685.1 uncultured Kofleriaceae bacterium
TTCGGGGAAGATCAGCAAGATGTAGCCGTCGCGGATCACGTCGCCGGCGAGCCGGAGCGATTCGCGCAACGAGCCGTGGCGTTCCATCGGCACGACGTTCGTGAAGTTCTCGAAGTACATCCGGCGCACCGGATCTTCGAAGAAGTAGTCTTTCGCGCCGAGCGCGACGAGCGCATCGCCCTGCTCGCCGAGCGCGTACTTGACGAGGCCGGTATCGAGATGGCTCGCGTGGTTCGCCGCGACGATGTAGCCACCGAACGGCGGAACGTTCGTCGTCCCGTATAGATCGGTCTCGAGAGCGCGCTCGTACAGCGCCCGCATCCCACCGCGCAGCGCCCGGCGGCCGAGCTCGACCAGCGGGCTCGGTACGTCGATGTCGTCGCCGTCCGCGCTCGCTTTGCCGGGCTTCTTCTTGCCCGGAATCGCGCGCTGCTGTTCCTGCTTCGCGCCGAGTCGGCCGACGACCCGCTCGACATCCCCGACGGTCTCCAACCCGGCTAGCTCGGCCGGATCAGGCAGCGACACGCCCGCCGCTTCGATCGCGACCCCGAGCTCGGTGAACATCAGCGAATCGAAGCCGAGCTCGGCGAGCTGCATGTCGCTCGTGATCGAGCCGCGCTTCTTCTGCGACACGTCGGCGAGCACGTCGAGGATCCAGCTGTGCGACGCGCCGGTCGCGAGCTGCTTCGCTTCGGCCCCGCCCTTCGCCGCGCGCTCGAGCCGCTGCAGCTCTTTGATCACGTCGCGCCGCTTCACTTTGCGGGTCGAGGTCCTCGGCAGGTCGAAATCCCACAGGTGGACGATCTTGAGGCGCTTGTACAGCGGCAGGTTCTTGTTGACGCGCTTGATGTGCTCGCGCACCGCGTCGCGCACGCTGTCGCGATCGGCTTGATGCTGCGCGTAGTCCGGCACGATCAGCGCCGCGACGATTTCGTTACCGCCATCGGCCGGCAGCCCGACGACGGAGAGCTCCTTGACGTACTCCGACTCGCCGTACAGCTCCTCGAGCTCGTCGGGATAGATGTTCTCGCCGGACGAGCCGAGGATCATTTCCTTCTTGCGGCCGACGAGGAACAAGTTGCCGTCGGCATCGAACCGCCCGAGGTCGCCGGTGTGCAGCCAGCCGTTGCGGATCGTTTGCGCGGTCGCTTCGGCGTTGTCGAGGTAGCCGGCCATCACGTTCGGGCCCTTCGCGATCACCTCGCCGACGCCCTTGTCGTCCGGATCGTCGATCCGCACGTCGATGCCCGGGAGCGCTCGGCCGACGCTGCCCGGGATCAACTTGTCGCCAGGGCGCGTGACGGTCAGCACCGGCGACGACTCGGTCATGCCGTAGCCTTCGTACAAGTTGAAGCCCAACCCGCGGAACGACTTCATCGTATCGGCCGGCAACGCGGAGCCGCCGGAGATCAACAGGCGCATCCGACCGCCGAGCCGGCGATGCACGGGGAAGAACAGCAGCTTTCCGGCGCCGAGATCCCACGGAATCTTCTCGCGCAACGAGCGATTCAGGTCGACCACCGCATCGAACGCTTGCTCGACGAGCACGCCCGCGTCGCTCACGTTCTTGAAGATCTTGCGCTCGAGCAGCTGCCACAGCGCCGGCACACCGACCATGCCGGTGATGCCTTCGTCTTCGAGCGCGCTCGCGAGCGAATCCGCATCGACCTCCTCGAGATAGTCGATCGACGCGCCGTGGATCAGCGGCATCAAGAACCCGGCCGAGAACTCGAACGTATGGTGCAACGGCAAGACGCTGAGCATCTTGTCGTGCGGGTACAGCGTGAACAGCGACGACAGCTTGCTCGCCATCGACGTGAAGTTCTTGTGCGTGAGCATCACGCCCTTCGGCGTGCCGGTCGTACCGCTCGTGAAGATTACCGACGCCACCGCATCGCCGCGGAGCTCGGGCGCGCTCGTCACCGCTACTTCGGGCTCGATCAGCAAGTCATCGAACGCCATCACGCGCGGCGCGCTATCGAGCTGGCGGCCGAAGTATTCGGTAAGCGCGGTGTGCGCCGGCGACCACACGACCATCGGATCGCGCTCGTCGGCGTCGTCGCTCGAGTCGACCGGAATCGCGAGCCCGGCCTCGCCCGCGAGGCGCTCGGCGACCCTGCGCGACAGCACCATCGCGCGCGCACCGCTCGCCCGCGCGAGGTTCACGACTTCACCGATCGTGAGATCCTTGTCGAGCGGCACCGCCGCTGCGCCGGACAGCACGATCGCGAAGTATGACAGGCCCCACTCGGGCCGATTCTCGGACATCAGGATCACGCGCTGACCAGCCCCAACGCCGAGCTGGCGTAACACGCCTGCGCCCATCCAGCCGAGGTCGCCCATCTGGCCATAGGTGTACGTCGACGGCTCGCCGCCATCTTTGCGCAGCAGGCGGAGCGCCGGCCGATTGCGATGCAGCTTGACCGCCGCTTCGAACAACTCGACGAGCTCCTTGTACGTGTAGACCGACTTCGGCTTCGCGCCGAATTCCTCGTCGAGCTTGTCGAACGTCCACCGGTGCAGGCCGGGGAAGTGCGTGTCGAGCCAGTATTTGCGCCAATCGACGAGATGCGGCGCCCACAGCAGCTTGTCTTGATCGGCGGGCGTGACCCGCGCCCACAGCGCGCGCATGTTGTCGCAGCGGAACGCGATGTCGTGATCCGTCGTGAACGGCTTGAACAGCTCGACCAGCTCGTTCACTTGCCCCGTGAACGTCGACACGTTCTGCAGCTTTTCGCGGGCGCGCTCGCCGAGTGCCTCGACCCGCGGCGCACCCCACTTCGGCAGCTTGTCGTCGATCAACTTGATCAGCGAATCGGCGACCTTCTTGATCGCGGGCGCCGACCACTTCTCGAACGTCTCGTACGACACCGGCCCGGTCTCGAGCCGCGCTTTGATCCGTGACTTGAGCTCGTCCTCGCCGCGGTCGGCCTTGTCGCGGTGGACGCGACGTACCGCGAGGCCGGTCAGCTGGGTCAGCCGCTTGCTCGAGATCCGGTTCGCGTCGGAGGAGCCCATCTGGTAGACGGGCTCGTGCTCGCCGGCGAGGATCGCCGCGGTCGCGAGCAGCATGCCCGCCGTGATGAAGTCGACCGGGATGACATCGAGCGCCGTGTCGTCGCCCATCGGCACGT
>CAZDGY010000882.1:0-3133 GCA_964504685.1 uncultured Kofleriaceae bacterium
AGTGACCTGCTCAGTGGCCGAATTTGCTCGGATCGAGATCCAGGATCGGCGGCGACTTCGAGGCTGACGTCTCGACGATGATCGCGAGGGTCGCGATCACGGCGGCGGGCGGCAATGGTGACGCTGTCGCTTTTGTCAACTTGCGCGATGTTGGGCAATTTCGCGTTCCTCGACGGAAAACCGGCAGCTGCGCTCCGCCCAGGTTGACAGAAGCGACAGCGTCCCCAACGACTGTTCAAGGATGACGCGAGGTTGGGCGTGCGGCGCTGGTTGACAAAAGCGACAGCGTCACCATCGGATTAGTGGCCGAACTTACTCGGATCGAGATCGAGGATCGGCGGCGACTTCGACGCGGACGTCTCGACGATGATCGCGATCGTTGCGACGACGGCGGCGGCGCCGACGCTGCCCCACAGCCAGCCGCTGTGGCAGAGCTTGCAACGCGGTCCGCCGCCACCTCCGATGCCGCCGGCGCGCGCGTCGCGCAGCACACTCGGCGGATAGCGCAGCTCGCCGTTCGAGACTCCCTGCCAGACCGAGCGCGCCGCCGCATCTAGCCCGGCGCGATCCGCGTAGCCGATCTCGACGACCGCGCTGCACAGCACCGGCGAGCCGGCACAACGCTGGCCTAGCAGCGTCGGCCCGCCGCGGCGCTCGGTCTCGACAACGACAATCACCTCGTCGACATCGGCGAACCGCAGCGTCGCATCGACGAGCTCTTGCTGCGCTCGATCGGTCAAGCCGAGCTCGGCGCCGCCCGCGAGTCGCGTCGTCGCGTCGTCGCGATCGAGCTCGATCGAGACGTCTCGACTCGCGTCGTCGACCGCGACCGCGATCGCATGGGCGTGATACATCGGCGCGCGGGCGATCACGACGTGCTGACCGCGCGAGAGCTCGCCTTCGAACGGGGCGCGCCCGACGTCTTTGCCGTCGACGCTGACGATCGCGTCGCTCGGATCGACCACGATCCGCGCGCGCTGCATCGTCGGGGTCAGCGCGCGCACCGCATCGACCTGCTGGATCACGTTCGGCGAGAACTCGAGCTGGGTGATCGGCCGATCCGGATCGAGCGCGAGCGCGAGCGCGATCGCGGCTTGCGACGCTTCGGTGCGCCCGAGTTGCCCGAGCACCGCACCGAGCTTGAGCGCGGCGTCGGCGTAGAGCACCGAACCACCGGGCAACGTGACGATGTCCTCGGCGTCGGTGCGCGCCGCGGCGAGCCGCTCGGCGGCGATCCCGAGGTCGACGCGCTGGTAGGCATCCCAGCCTTCCTTGATTTGTTCGCGGACGCGGCGAAACCGCTGCAGCGTCTCGGCCGGCACCGCGCCGGCGGCTGCGGCGTCTCGCGCTTCCTCGACCGCTCCCGGCACGATCGTTCTCGCCCGTTCGGCGGTGATCGCGCGCGCCATCGCAGCGGCGACCGTGCCGCGCGCCTCGCCCGCCGCAACGATCCCCACGCTATCGGCCGCCGCGATCCGCGCCGTCAACGCGATCGCTGCCACCAGGCCGACCCGAGCCCGCATCGTCACGAGTATACTCTGCCGCATGTCGTTCGAATGGCTCGAGTGCACGCCGATGCGCCGCAACGGTGCGGAGCTGCGCGCCAAGGTCGCCGCCGCCGAGCTCGCGAGCCGGGCGGGCTTACTGTATCGCCTCGGTTTCTCGCAGGACGCCGCCACCAAGCGGCTCGCCGCGCGCGTCGCGTGGGAATACGACCCGCCGTCGAAGCACGGTGGCCCGCACACGCGTCCGGCGTCGCTGTCCGATGCTGCGATCGCGAAGATCGTCGCCGAGACGTTCGCCCGCCGCCCGTGAACCTGCGCGCGTTCGCGATCGCGGCGGCCGCGTGCCAAGCCCACGCGGGCGCGCCCGCACGCCCGGTCCTGCCGCCCGCCAAGCCGATCGACCAGCTCGGGCTGACCACGTTGATCGGCGCGTGGCGTTGGGTGCTCCACACCACCGACACCGGCAGCGATCGCGTCGAGACCGAGACCTGGTCGCTCGCACAAGATCCGGCGAGCGAGACCCGGCTCGTCGGGCACTACGCGCGCGAGGTCGAGGTCCGCTCGGCCGACCGCGTGCCGTTCCAGTGCAATCAACGGCTGTGGTATCGCCAGCGCGCGGTATTCGACGTCGTTGTCGAGCACGACGCCGCGGGCTTTGCAGTCCGCGAGACCGGCGTCACCGTCGATCCGTCGCCGTGCGACGACGGCGAGCGAGAGCTCGCGACGTACCGCGCCGAGCGCGCCGGCACCCAACTCGTGCTGCATTGGCCGAGCGGCCGACAGTCGCTCTGGCAGATCGCCGATCGCCCCGAGGCCGCGCCGCCGCCAACGCCCGCCACGCCGGCCGGCCCGTGGCGCTGGGAAGCGACCCGCTACGACGACGAGCGCACGATCCGCGACGAGCGCGAGTGGTGGGAGATCACGCAACACAGCGCGACGCAGCTCGACATCACGTATCGCCGCCGGGTGACTGTCCGAACGGCGGACAACTCGCAGATCGCGTGCGCGGGCGCGCCGAGCTGGAGCTTCGACGATGCGTACGTCGCGACCGCACAGCTCGAGGCCGATCACTGGCATCTGTTCGAGCTCGCGGTCGAGCCCGGCGATCACCCGTGCTTGCACGCGACGCCGGAACGCACCCTCGACGAAGCGACCGCGGTGCAGGTCGGCGACTACCTCGTCATCAACTGGCGCGGCAATCGCCGGCAGGTGCTCTACCGCCCGGACCCTGCGCCCGGCCGATAGACCTTCGCGACGTAGTCCTGGACCATACGGTCCGACGAGAACCGCCACTGCGACATCGCGATACTCGCGCGCATGATCGCGAGCCACGCCTTGCGATCGCGATAGGCCGGCAGCACCTCGGTCTCGAGCGTGCGGTACAGCAGCGCGCGATCGCGTTTGTCGACGCGAGCCGCGTCTTTAGCATCGAACGCGTCGTCTTTCGGATCGGGATCGCCGATCTTCCAGCCGGTCACGCCGTGCTCGCAGCCCTCGGGCCACCAGCCGTCGAGGATCGACAGGTTTGGCACACCGTTCATCGCGGCTTTCATCCCGCTCGTACCGGACGCTTCGAGCGGCCGGCGCGGATTGTTCAGCCAGATGTCGGCGCCACGAGTGAGCAGCGC
>CAZDGY010000883.1:0-3129 GCA_964504685.1 uncultured Kofleriaceae bacterium
CGGTCGACGAGCCGGTGTGCAGCCTGCTCAACGCGGCGAAAGGCGACCACTGCAAGCGCGTCGCGTCGGCCGGGGATGCCGCGCTGTATCGCTCGGGCTCGCCGACCGGCATCCGGCGGTTCGTCGTCGCGATTCCACATGGCGACGCGACGCTGGTCAGCCCTGCGTTCGACGTGCCGGCCGAGCTGGCCGACGCCGCACCGACGATTCGCGCGATCCAGATCGATGGCCGCGCCGGCCTCGTCGTCGATGTCGTCACGACTCGCGACGCGCTGCGCGACGAGACCGTGGTCGGCTGCGGCACGACCGCCGCGGGCACGTGGAAGTGCGAGACCGTCGACGTCGGCGAGTGTAGCGCGACGATCGACGACAGCGGAACGCTCGCCACCTCCTGCGGTGGCCACGTCACGCTGTCGATTCATTAGCAACCCCGCGTAGGCGTAAGCGTCGGATCCGGATCTAGCGGTGGTGACCGCCGCCGCCGCCGCCGCCACCACTGTGGCCGCCGCCGCCGCCCCACGAGTGACCGCCCCCACCGAACGAGTGGCTGCTGCCGCCGCTCGAATGCGACGGTGCGCTGTACGAGTGGGTCGGCGCGCTGTAGTGCGTCGGCGCGTTGTAGTGCTGCGCCGGCGCGCGGTACGTCTGCGCCGGCTGGCGATAGGTCTGCGCCGGTTGGCGATAGGTCTGCGCTGGTTGGCGATAGGTCTGCGCCGGTTGGCGATACGTTTGCGCCGGCTGGCGATACGTCTGGACCGGCTGGCGATTGGTCTGTACCGGCTGACGATTGCCTTGCAGCGGTTGGCGATTGCCTTCGCCTTGGCGCGGAATCACGCCGCCATTCGCACCGCCGTGGTTGTTGAAGCCGCTGTTGACACGTCCACCTGCGGCGAACCGCGCGTGCATCAGCGAGCCCGGCCGGACTGGATTGGTCCCACGCACCGGTAACGTGCCCACCGGTCGGGTCACGCGTAAACCTTCCGCCGCGTCGCCGAACTCGTGCGCGCGGATGTGACCGGTGCCGAGATCGTGCTCACCCGCGAACCGCCAGTGCGAGTCATGCGAGGGCAACACGTGGTGTCCATCGTTCGAGATCGGCGCGCGTGGCCGCCAGCCGACGACGCCACCGCCGTGCCGCCAGTCGACCCACGCCGGGCCCCAGTGATAGCCGCGTTGCCAACCCCAGCGGTTGCCGAACCAACCCCAGCGACCGTAGTGGAACGGCAGCCAGCCCCAGTTGTAGTCGCAGTTGAACGTCCAGCCCCACGTGCTCCACACCCACGAGCCACACGACTCGTACGGCGTGAAGCCGGTGCCGACGACCGAGTCGTTCGGATACCAAACCTGACCGTAGCCGTCTTGGTTGTCCCATTGGCCATAGCCGTCGAGCGTCGCGTCGATCTCGGCATCGGTCACCGGGTTCATCGCGCCTTGGTCGTCGCCGCCCGGCTGCACCTGGGCGTTCGGATCGTTCGGGTCGCCGTACGGGCTCGCGACCGCGTTGGGGTCGACCGCGTTCGGGTCGACCGCGTTCGGATCGTAACCGGGATCGCCATTCGGGTCGCCCTGGCCCTGGGCGTACGCCGGGTCCTGCGCCTGACCGTCACCCGGCGGGACATAGCCCTGTGTCGGATCGTATCCAGGCGGCGGGCCGTTCTGCGGGTCGTAGCCCCCCGGACCGCCTTGTTGCGGATAGCCGGGCTGAGCTGGCGGCCCTTGGTCGTAGCCACCGGGAGGCCCTGCAACCTCGACGGGTTGCGGCATCGTTCCCTGCGCGTACGTCGAGCCCGACGGGTAGCAGGCAGCGACAAACGTCAGTGCGCTGAAGGTAATGACTGCGCGGATCGACCTCATGCCTGTATTAGTGTGCATCGATCGTGCCCGTTGGGGAGGGCAAGGTGACCTTCATCATGACTTAAGACTTTGAGACTCCCCGGGTTTGCGCCGGGAAGATCGAGGCCACCTACATCGGTTTGGCAGCCCCGCAGGGTGGCGTTGCACTTGACAGTGCCGGCGCTGCCGAATTAACAGAACGCGAGCGTTTTTGAGCCCCTAGTGGGCCGGGACAGCGAATGATCCGCGCAACAAACCTATCGAAATTCTACGGTGGCAAGCGAGCGCTCGGGCCGGTGTCGTTCGAGATCGAAGACGGAGAGACCGTCGGCTTTCTCGGACTCAACGGCGCGGGCAAGACCACCGCCCTCAGGATCCTCGCATGCGATCTGCGGCCGAGCGCCGGCACGATCGAGGTCGGAGGCGTCGATGCCGTCGCCGATCCGCACGAGGTCCGCAAACGCATCGGGTTCTTACCCGAGAACCCGCCGCTCTACGCCGACATGACCGTGCATGACTACGTCAGCTTCGCCGGCGAGCTGCGTGGCATGAACGCGCACGAGGTCAAGAAGCGGATGCCCGAGGTCCTCGAGATCACCGATCTCGGCGACGTCGCCTACGATCAGATCAACACGCTGTCGCACGGCTACCGGCAGCGCGTCGGCGTCGCCCAAGCGATCGTGCATCAGCCGAAGTTCCTGATCCTCGACGAGCCGACCCGCGGCCTCGACCCGGTGCAGATCGTCGAGATGCGCAACCTGATCCACGATCTCAAGCAGAACCACACGGTGCTGATCTCGTCGCACATCCTGACCGAGATCAGCCAAACGTGTGATCGGCTGCTCGTGCTCGGCAAAGGCAAGATTCTCGGTGCCGGCAGCGAAGTCGAGCTGTCGAAGCACGAAGGCGAGATTCGCCAGATCACGGTCACGGTGCGCGCGCCGAAAGGCGACGACGCGAAGGGCACGATCACGAAGGTGCTCGAGAAGATCGACGGCGTCAGCAAGGTGGCCGAAGGCTACGAGCAGGGCGGCGGTTGGTCGTTCGCGCTGTCGACCGGCAAGGATTGCCGCGCCGACGTCAGCCGCGCGGTGATCGAAGCCAAGCTAGATCTACTGAAGCTCGACTACGCGCGCAGCGAGCTCGAGAACACGTTCATCCGTCTCGTCGGAGGCAGCGATGCGGGCAATTAGCATCATCTATCGCCGCGAAATCGGCGCGTATCTGCGCCAACCGATCGGCTGGATCATCGCCGCGGTGATCCTGCTCGCCGATGGCATCTTCTTCCAAGCCTGG
>CAZDGY010000884.1:0-3128 GCA_964504685.1 uncultured Kofleriaceae bacterium
GCGCGGGCGAACGCGCGCGAGTTCGGACCGCCCTCGGCGTCGAGAACGCCGCGAAGCTCGATCGCGCCAACGTCGCCGACCCCGGGTTGCGCGCCGAGCTGTCCATGGCCGAGCTCAACAGCGTCGCGAACCTGGCCGAGCTCGACTATCTCGCGCGCGTGCTCGACGTCAGCCGTGGCGATTGGTCGATGGCGCTCGAGACCGGCGCGTGGTCGCTGTTCGACGGCATTCTCAGCGGCATGGTCGGCAAGCGCGACTTCTACTTCAAAGAAGACGTGTTGCTCGAGCTGCTCCCTGCCCCGGCGACGAATCGCTACACGCTGTACGGCAGGCTCGGCGCGCGGCTCGACCTACCGCGCGCGATCGCGGGTTGCGGCGAGCTCACCGCACGAACGAGCGCGGTCCCGTGGCCGGCGCTGCCGGCGAGCGCACCCTCGGTGGTGTATCGCTGTACCCGCTGTCACGAACCGGGCGGCGAAGGCCCGCCGATTCCGTTCGACTCGCCGCGCAGATTGCGCTCGCTGATCGCGGAGGAGCCGGACCTGCCGGCGTCGATCGCGAGCCACGTCGCCGATGACGCCCAGCGCCGGATGCCGCTCGACGCGGCAGCGCTGACCGCGGCCGAACGCAGCGACCTACTTGCCTACGTCGGTATCCGCTGACCGCTATTGATCCCGCGGGTCCGGAAACAGATCGTGTGCTTGCTGAAGGCACTTTTGGCGGTAGTCCTCACAGCCCTTGCCGTCGAGCGAGAGCGGCTCGGCGCAGTTCGCGAGCAACCTCATGCGCGCCCAGATCTCCGCCGTTTCCTTATCGACGGCACGGTCGGGCGAGCCTTTGAATGCCGTCTTGCAGTCGCCGACCCACTCTGCGCGGGTCTTGAAGTCGGTCGAGAAGCAGCCGCCCATCACGTCGTACCAGTGCTCGCAGGTCTTCGTGCGGTCGGGCGGATCCGGAGTGCAAGCGACGAGCACGCAAGCTACGACGATCGCGCGGATCCTCATCCGCGGACTCTAATTGATGACGACGAGCTCGCCTGCGTCGTGGCCGCAAAATCTCGCGTTGAGATCGTACTTCGCGCCGCACACCGGACAGATCCGCGCGACGACGCCCGCCGGCTCGGTCGCGCCGCGCTTGCGCGGCCGGGTCGAGTGGTAGACCGCGAACGGTACGAGCTCGGTACTGTCGTGCGGACACTCGCGTAGGCCCGGCTCGAACGCGCGGCGACACGCCATGCACACCAGACCCGCGCTCTTGCCGAGCGCGAGCGAGCGCAACGGACTGCCGAGCAGATCCGACGGAGCGACGAGTCGTCTCGCATCTCGCGTGCAGTACGTCATGCCGTGATACTCGACGCGGCACGTCGGGCACACCATCGCGCCCGACGACATCGTCGGCGCCGACGTGACGACAGCCAAGCCGCCGCCACCGACCGCGCCGCGCACCATCTGCGGTCGCACGCGTGGCCGCGGAGGTGGAGCAGACGCGACCGCGGCGACTTGCGGCGGCCGCGGCGACTCGACGGCGACCGGCGCGGCATGACCGCGGCGACGCAGGATCACCGCCATCGCGACGAGGCCGAAGATCACGAGCGCAAGAAGCCCGATGACAGCGAGGAGCAACGGCTCCGCAGTCAAAAGCGTCGCCGAAGCGAATCCGGAATTCACAGCCCGTGCCTTCGCAAAGGCTAGCAACCGCAATTCTGTCGGTCAACGCGCATGTTTGTCGGTCGACGAGGTACTACCTCGCCGCATGCCGGACCTCGTGATCGGTGGTCGACGCGCCGCGCCGGTGCGCCCATGGCGCGCTGCGGTGATCGGCATCGCGTTGCTCGGGGTCGCGGTCGTCGTCGCGTGGTTCATCTATCGCCGGTCGGTCGCCTACGATATTCCAGGAGGTGAGGTCAGCGGCGAAGTTACGGCGACCTCACCCTCGGCAGGGGCGCGCGCTCGGGTGTCGTTCGGGGCCTCGTCGCTCGAATGGGTCGGGGGCATTCCGGTGCTGCGTGCGACCGGCGACGCCCACGCGATCGGCGCCGCCCAGGGCCGGCTGCTCGCCCCGCTGCTCGCTGCGGTGGTGCGGGCGCATCAGGCCTCGATCGAGGGCACGGTCGCCGACGATGGCCTGCTCGGTGGCACGACCCACCACATGCGGCTCAACTGGCGGTGGCGGTTCGTCGACGACGGCGTGTCCGACTCCGACCGCCGGATGGTCGCCGGCCTGATGCGGGGCGCCGAGGCGAGCGGCGTCGTTCTGTCGTTCGACGACCTGTTGCGCGATCAAGCGGTGCTCGATATCGGCGTGCCGTCGCCAGCGAGCGCCGAGACCGAGGAGCGCAGTCTCGCTCACAGCCTGACCGTGATTGCACAACAAGCGCAAGCGCCGGCCCGCGTCTGGATCGGCCGCAGCTTCGCGCTGACCGGCCTCGACGACGGCGGCGATAGCGAGATCCCACTGATCGAGATCGCTCATCCGGACGGCAAGATCGCGTGGGCGAGCGTCGGCTGGCCCGGGGAGATCGGCGCCGTGACCGGGATCAACGCGGAGGGCATCGCGGTCATGGTCCATCCGACGCGCACCGGGGATGTCCGCGCCACTCGCGACGCGCGACCGATCGCGTTGCTCGCGCGCGCCGTGCTCGAACAAGCCAAGACGCTCGATCAGGCGATCGCGTTGATCGAGCAAACGCCGACGCTCGGAGCCGCCGCGTTCGTCGTGGTCGACGGCGCGTCCGGCAAGTGGTTGCGCGTCGAACGCACGCCGAGCAAAGCGATCGTCGAGCGCTCGCCGAAGTCACCCGCGATCGGCGACGTGCTCGAGACCAACGCGCTCGCCTCGGATCCAGAGAATGACCGCGCGCGGCGCATGCTCGCGAGCATTCCGCGAGTCTCGCGCGCCGCTCGGCTCGTGCGCTCTCCGTTGGCCGACGTCGCGGCGATGGCGGCGATCTTGCGCGACACCCGCGGCGACGCCGACGCGCCCCGCCCGGCCGGACATCGCGGCACGATCGACGACGGCCGCGCGGTCCACGTCGCGATCCTCGATCCGACATCGCTCGAGCTGTGGGTCGCCGATCCGCGCGCCGGCGGACGATTACGCGCGTTCGATCTGCGCCACGAGCTGCGCGG
>CAZDGY010000885.1:0-3126 GCA_964504685.1 uncultured Kofleriaceae bacterium
AGCATCTTGACGGTCTTCTGCGCGATGAACGGCGCGATCGAGTTGTTGATGCGGCGGCCCGACAGGATGACCTCGGGCAGGTAGCCGAGCTCCTCGGCCTTCATCGTCAGGTAGTACGGGTCGACGCCGATGCAGTGACCGCCGACGAGCCCGGGCGTGAACTTCAGGAAGTTCCACTTGGTGCCCGCGGCTTCGAGCACGTCACCGGTGCGGATGCCCATGCGATCGAAGATCAGCGCGAGCTCGTTCATCAGCGCGATGTTCAAGTCGCGCTGCGTGTTCTCGATCACCTTCGCGGCCTCGGCGACCTTGATCGACTGCGCGCGGTGCACGCCGGCCGTGACGACCGAGCCGTAGACTCGAGCGACGCGCTCGAGCGTCTCGGCGTTTTGCCCCGAGACGACCTTCAGGATCCGCTCGAACGTGTGCTCTTTGTCGCCCGGGTTGATGCGCTCCGGCGAGTAGCCCAAGAAAAAATCGACGCCGTTCTTGAGCCCGGAGCCAGCGTCGAGCAGCGGCCCGCAGATCTCCTCGGTGACGCCGGGATACACGGTCGACTCGTAGACGACGCAATCACCCGGGAGAAGATGCGGTGCGATCGTCTTGCTCGCATTGATCACCGGCGTGAGATCCGGTCGATTGTTGGCATCGATCGGCGTCGGCACCGCGACGATGTAGAACGTACATTCGGCGAGCCGCTTCGGATCTGCGGTGAGCTCGAGCTTGGTCGCTGCAGTGAGCTGCTGCGACGTGACCTCGCGGGTCTCGTCTTGGCCTTTCTTGAGGTCGTCGATCCGGCGTTGCCGAATGTCGAAGCCTACTGTGGGCAACGTGCGACCGAACGACAACGCCACTGGCAGCCCGACATAGCCGAGGCCGATGACCGCGATCTTCTCTTGCTCCAGTGAACGCATCCGCAGGAGGAGAACATGGCTTCACCCGACGAGCAAGACGCCGAGGAACCGGCCGTAGGGCATTGCCTCGGCGAGCGCCACGAGCTCGTGCTCCCGCGTGCGATGCGCACGACCGACGACAGCGACCGCATCCATCCCAGAGGCAGCGTTCGCGTGCTCGCCCAGCAACTCGAAGCCGGTGAGGTCCACGAGCACATGTGCGAACAGATCTGCGCCTTCTACGAGCACGCGCGTGAGCTGGGGCACGACGTCACCCGCTCGCTCGACCCGCGGCGGCGACAACAGCGCGAGCGAACCGCGCAACCACCGGGTCGAGAACACCGTCTCCTCGTGATCGGCGTCGAGGCCGCGGTTGAGCTGGGGCAAACCGGGATAGCGCACGTTCGCGTCGACTACCGCGACCGTCCCGCCGGTCAGATTGCACAGCGCGAGCCCGAGGTGGATGAGCAAAGGTGGCACAGCGACGCGATCGTCACCCGGCACGAACCCGATGACGCGTACGCGTTCGCCCACGATCCGTCGTGCGATCTGGGCGCACGCCGCGTCGATCTCGCCTTGCCGTGGTCCGTCGAGCGCGATGCCGAGCGCCTCGAGCACGGCGATCTCGTCGGTGGCGGTCTCGGACATCGCGATGATGGTAACGTACGTCGCGCTTGTGGTCGATCGTCCACATCCTGTCGTCATTCGGTGTGGGCGGCGGCGAACGCGTAGCGCTCGACCTCGCGATCGGCCAACGCGCGCGCGGTCATCGAGTGAGCGTGATCTCGTTCGCGCCGCCGCCCGACGGTGCGATGGCCGCCGAGTTCCGCGCCGCTGGCATCGCGATGGAGCGCGTGATCAAGCACGACGGCATCGACATCCGGCTCGTCCCGCGGCTGACGCGCGCGCTGCTGCGACTGCGCGCCGACATCGTCCACACCCACAACCCGAATCCGCTGATCTACGCCGCTCCCGCTGCGCGACTCGTACGCGCCGTGCTCGTCCACACGAAGCACGGAGTCAACGCTGGATCGCGCGGTCAGCTCGCGTTGCGCCGACTATCGGCGCGGCTCGTCGATGCGTTCGTCGCGGTGTCGGAAGCGACCGCGGCACAGGCCCTGGTCACTCACGACGTCGCCGCAGCGCGCCTGCACACGATTCCGAATGGAATCCGACTCGAACGCTACGCTCCGGATCCGGAGGCGCGCGCGGCCGCTCGGGTCGAGCTCGGGCTCGGCGACGCGTGGGTCGTCGGTACGGTCGGCCGGCTCGACCCCAACAAGCACCAGATCGCGCTCGTGCGTGCGCTGGCGCCACAGTTGTCATCGCGGCTACGACTCGTGATCGTCGGCGACGGGCCAAGCCGCGGCGAGCTCGACGCGGCGGTCGCCGCCCTGCCCGATCCGCGCTGGGTCGTGCTCACCGGTCCGCGGATGGACGTGCCGCGGCTGATGCCGGCGTTCGACGTGTTCGCGCTGCCATCGAAGAGCGAGGGCTTGCCGCTGGTCGTGCCCGAGGCGATGGCTGCGAGCTTGCCGGTCGTCGCGACCGCGGTCGGCGGGCTGCCGTCCGTGATCGAGCACGGCGTCACCGGCTTACTCGTGCCCGCCGACGATGAAGCCGCGCTCGCGACCGCGCTCGGTCAACTCGCCGACGATCGGGAGCTCGCGCGCGCGATGGGCGACAAGGGGCGCGCGGTCGCGTTATCGCGATTCTCCGCCGACGTCATGGTCGACGCGTACCTCGAGCTCTACGCCCGGTTCGCTCGCTAACCGCGTCAGGATCGGGCGAGCCGCATCGAGCGGACGCGCGAACAACGAAAGTTGATCGGGATCCGCGAACACTGCGGCGTAGTCGTCGGGAGCGAGCGCGCGAACGAGGCGCGTCGCGAACGTGTCGCGCAGCAAGCGGACGTAGTGCTCGATGTCGTAGTCGCGCGGATCGTCATCCTCGGCGAGCAACGCGGGGCGACCTCGCACCGCGCGATAGACGTGAACCCGCTCGCCCACCGTCCACTCCGTTCGCCCGCTCGCGATCACCGCTTCGTACGACAGCTCGTGCCGCGATTCGCGCGCCGCGTAGTACTCCGCCGGCGGCTTGGTCAAGCGAGCACGCGCGGTCACCTCGCGAGTCGCGATCGCGCGCTGGCGAAACGCGGTGATCGTCGCGAGATATACGTCGCGCACGCCGGCGACATCGCCCGCGAACAACCGGGTGATCGCGTCGCGCAGGA
>CAZDGY010000886.1:0-3123 GCA_964504685.1 uncultured Kofleriaceae bacterium
CTCGACGGAGCCGAGGGCTGGTTCTCGTGGCCGGTGGTCGATGGCCAGAAGATCTGTCCGCGCGCCGATGTCGTTTACTGCTGGCAGGTCACCGCGGTCGACTCGCGCTACGCGCTGTCGTTCTTCACCGGGCCCGACGAGCAAACGTTCGAGCTCCAGCCAAACACGGGCGTCGCGCGTTATCACTACGCGCACCACGGCACGACCAACGAGGTCGAGGCCAAGCTCGTGACGTATACCAAGGGCAAATAGCCCGCGGAGCTAGCCCGCGATCGGCTCGCCGCGCACGACGCGAAGCGGGACGATGCCGGACCAATGCGGCAGCAGCGCATCTTCCGGGGTGTCTGCGATCGGCGGACCGGTGCGGATCTTCGCCGACGCTTCGGCGATCGGAAACGCGATGACGAGCGTCGCCGATAGCTCGGTCGGGTTCGGCAACCGGCAAGCGGCCGAGCGACCGGGCTCGAGCTTCTCGATCAACGCGGCGAGCACGCGCGCCTTGATGTCGTGCGCTTCGACCGTCGCGCCGCGGCCGAACAGCACGACCGAGCGATAGTTCATCGAGTGATGGAACGCGGTGCGCGCGAGCACGAGCGCATCGACGAGCGTGACCGCGACGCATGCTTCGACGTTCGCGCCGACCGCGCGCAGCAGGTGATTCGCGGGCGAGCCGTGGATGTAGATCTGGTCGTCGACGCGGACGAACGTCGTCGGCAACACGACCGGGCCGTGCTCGGACGCGAACGCGACATGGCACACGAGGGCCTCGTCGAGGATCGCGTGCACGACGGCGCGATCGTGCGAACCGCGCGCCGGCTTGCGACGAACGCGCGTGCGATCGGTAACGGAAAGCGATTCGGACATGCGCTAACGCTAGCGATTGCTCGGACCATCTTACAGGTCCATAATTCAGATTCTATGTGGTCCATCGAAGGCACGCTGCCACGGCGGCGCCGCGGCCTCGGCGGAGCGGCGATGTACGCGCGCATCGCGCTCGCGATCGTCGGCGATATCAAGCGCGGCGCGTTGCGGCCCGCCGATCGGTTGCCGAGCACTCGCGAGGTCGCGCGCCGGTTCTCGGTCAATCGCAACACGATCGTCGCGGCCTACGACGAGCTCGTCGCGCAAGGCTGGGTCGTGTCGCGCGGCCAGGCTGGGTCGTACGTCGCCGACGCGCTCCCCGATCCGAAGCCGCAGCGCGGTGCGACCGCGGGGATGGCGACGCGCCCGGGCTACTCGTTCCGCGCGATCGCGCCGTCGCGCTCGGTACTCGACCGGGACGAGGCTCGCTATCACTTGTCCGCCGGCGTGCCCGACACGCGAATCCTGCCGACCGCCGCGCTCGCCCGTGCGTATCGCCGGGTGTTGCGGTCGCGCGGCGCCAGGGCCGCGCTCGACTACGGCGACTCGCGCGGCATGGTGCGGTTGCGCACCGCGATCGCGGCGATGGTGCGCGAGGATCGCGCGATTCCCGCCGGCGCCGAGAACATCCTGGTCACGAACGGCAGCCAGAACGCGCTCGATCTCGTCGCACGCCTGATCGTCAAGCCGGGTGCAATCGCGGCGGTCGAGCGGCTCGGCTATCGCCCGGCGTGGCGGGCGTTCGAAGAAGCCGGCGCCAAGCTCGCGCCGATCGCGCTCGACGGTGAAGGCTTGATCGTCGACTCGATCCCGGCGCGTACGAGTTGTGTCTATGCGACCCCGCACCACCAATATCCGACGACTGTGTTGCTCTCTGCTGTGCGCCGACTCGCGCTGCTCGAGCGCGCCCGCGCCGACGGGTTCGCAATCATCGAGGACGACTACGATCACGAGTTTCATTTCGTCGGCCGGCCGGTCGCGCCGCTCGCCGCGATGGACCAGGGCCGCAACGTCATCTACGTCGGCACGCTGTCGAAGATCCTCGCGCCCGGGCTGCGCTTGGGGTTCATCGTTGCGTCCGAACGCGTGATCGCCGAGCTCGCGCGCCTGCGCACGGTGGCCGATCGTCATGGCAATCACGTGACCGAGCTCGCGGTCGCCGACCTGATCGAGGATGGCGAGCTCCAGCGCCACGCGCGCAAGATGCGGCGGATCTACGGCGCTCGGCGCGACGCCCTACTCGCAGCGCTCGATCGCGAGCTCGGCGGCGCGGTCGAGTGCAACCCTCCACCCGGCGGGCTCTCGCTGTGGGTGCGCGTCGCAGACGATATCGCCCTCGACGCGTGGTGCCGGCGCGCCGCGGCCCGCGGTGTGCACGTCACACCTGCGCGCGAGCTCGACCTCGAAGCCAAGTCACATCCGTTCATCCGACTGACTTACGGCGCTTACGACGAGTCGGAGCTCGTCGACGCAGTGCGCCGACTGCGCGCCGCCCTGGCCTAGCCGAACTGGCAGGACGGATCTGCCTCTCCGGCGCGTTGCACGGGTCGGGCTGCGCTCGTAGAGTCGTTAGCAATGAAGCCCGCCGAGATGAGCTACCTGATCCCGACCGTGATCGAGCAAACCCACCGCGGCGAGCGCGGCTGGGACATCTTCTCGCGGCTGCTCAAGGACCGCATCGTGTTCCTCGGCACGCAGATCGACGACACGGTCGCGAACGTGATCATCGCGCAGCTGTTGTTCCTCGACTCCGAAGAGCCGGAGAAGGACATCATGCTGTACATCAACTCGCCCGGCGGCATCGTCTCGTCGGGCTTGGCGATCTACGACACGATGCAATATCTGCATTGCGATGTCGCGACGATCTGCATCGGCCAGGCCGCGTCGATGGGCAGCTTCCTGCTCGCCGCCGGCACGAAGGGCAAGCGCTACGCCCTGCCCCATGCACGCGTCATGATCCACCAGCCGCTCGCCGGGTTTCAGGGCCAGGCGACCGACATCGAGATTCACGCGCGCGAGATCTTGCAGACCCGCGAGACGCTCAACCAGATCTACGCGAAGCACACCGGGCAATCGATGGAGAAGATCAAGCACGATACCGAGCGCGACAACTTCATGTCGGCGCCGATCGCGAAAGAGTACGGCTTGATCGACGAGGTCTTGATCACAGCGAAGAAGAAGACCGACGAGAAGTCCGAGAAGAAGTAGCGTCACTCTCCCCGGCGAGCGGATCTGCGCTAGGCTTTAGCCAGTAATGCCGAT
>CAZDGY010000887.1:0-3115 GCA_964504685.1 uncultured Kofleriaceae bacterium
GTGGTTGTGCCGGTCGAGCATCGGCCGCGACCACGAAGGCCGCCGGCGCCAAGGTTGGCCTCTGGCTCGGCGCCGCGGCGATCGCGGCCGGAATTGCATTGGCGTTCGCGCTCACGACCGCAACCGGGTCGGCCACCGCGGGAGTCGACCCGCCGAGTGCGCTTGCAGCGGCGAGCCCCCGCGCGAACCCGAGCTCCGGCCTCGCGGTGACCGAGACCGCGTTGCGGCTCGACCCGATCCAGCGTTCGATCATGGTCGCGAACATTCGCGATGCGCTCGCGACCGAGGCAAGCTCGGCCGTCGCGAGCGCGCCACCGCCTTCGACCGCGCCGACGCCGGAGTCGGCGCACAAGACGTTCGACTTCAGCGGCATGGTGCTGCAGGGCGACGACAAGCCACCCGCGACCCCGCCGCAACCCGGTCCGCTCCGTTCGGCGAGCCAGTTCAGCTACGCGCTGCACGCAGCCGCACCGCTGATCTACGAATGCGTCACGTCGATCGGTCACTTGGTGCGGCACGGCGACTTGCCGTTTTCGCTCCATCTAATCGGCGACCCCGCCGACGGCACGATCGTCGACGCGGTCGGTCTCCCTCCGCCGCGAGAAGGCGAGCTCGCCGAGTACGGTCTCGCGATCGACGACGAAGCGACCGAATGCGTGCGCGAGACCCTGATGGCGATCGAGCTTCCCGCTCCTGCGGTGCCGACCGATTACGACGTTTACTTTACGTACACGATCATTTCGCCGTGAGCACGGTGTCATCGGGACGAGGCAGCTCGAGCACTGAACCACTGCCCGGACCGGTCGTGATCGTCACCTTCGCGACGCGACCGGCCGATGCCTTCTCGATCGCGAGGTCGCCACCGGTGTTGCTGTTGCGCTGCCAGCCGATGCGCGGGGTCGCATCGATCACGAGCCGGAGTCGGCTGCCCTTCGCGATCGCGCGCGCGAAGAATCCAAGCGGCGGAATCTCGACGAGCTCCGACTTGCCCGGCGTCATCGGCGACGCATCGATGCCACCCTTGCGGTAGCGGAGGCGAATCGACGACGTCGTCAGGAAGATCGCGCTGCCATCAGGGAGCACTTCGTCGAGCTCGACGTTGATGTCGGCGTCCGGCTGATCGACCGCGACCTGAAGGTGCAACCGCGGACGCCCGGCGAACACGGTCTCGGCGATGAACGGCGCGGTGTTCAGCACGACTTGGCCACTGTCGCGATACGTCGAGCGTTGATCCTTGAGGAATGCGGGATAGTCGGCATCGGGACCGACTTCATCGCGCGGCGGTAAGAACGCGGGATCGGACTTGATGACGATCGAAGCCGCCGATCCGGCAGCAGCCTGCAGGCGACCGCTGCGAGTGACATCGCCGGCAACCGCACCGCTGGCATCGAGCTCGAGCTTGGTCGCCGCGCCTTCGAGGTGCTTGAGGTCTGACGCATAGATCCAGGCGTTGCGCCCCATCACGAAGCACGCGACGCGATCCTTGAGGAACTCGGGGCGCGGACCTTGCTTGAGCACGTAGTCGTACCAAGCCTTGTGAAGTGCCTCCATGTCGAGGACCGCGTCGGATCCGAAGCTCACGCCGCCGAGCTCGGCTTTCGGTCGACGCGTGCCCGAGTGATCCCACGGACCGATCACGAGCATGTGCTTCGCGATGACGTCCTTCGCGCCGTTCGCCATGTGCCGGTCGTAGTAGGTCAGCGCGCCCTTTTGATCGTCGTCGTAGTGGCCGACGATTGTCAGGATCGGAATGGTGAGCTTCGCGTACTGATCTGGGCGTGGCGTCATCGCCCTCCAGAACCCGTCCTCCCGGGGGTGCGCGAGCCAGGTGCGAAACACCGTGCCTTTCTCGCCGGTCAGATCTTCGAGCTCGGCAAACGACCGCCCGGTCGTGATCTGTTGCCACTCGGCGTTGGCCATGAGGCTCGATTCGAGCACCCCCTGGTTCAGCGCCCTGCCGTGGACGTAGTTGAGCCAGCTCAACATGTAGGACATGAAGATCCCGCTCGGCTGCGGATAGTCGACGCCGGGATAGACCGCGGAGCTCGGGGCAATTGCCTTGAGATGTGGCGGAAACTCCTTCGCGACACTCCATTGCGTGAAGCCGAGCCATGATCCGCCCCACATCGCGACCTGGCCATCGCACCACGGCTGCTTCGCGAGCCACTCGATCGCGTCAAAGCCGTCTTTCGCCTCGACTTGGCCAGGGACGAATGTCCCGTCGGAGTTGCCTCGCCCGCGCAGATCGATCGCCGCAAAGACGTATCCGTGTTGCGCGAAGTAGATGCCTTGCTTCGCTGCGTGCGCCGCGATGTACGGCGTCAGCACCACGATGACCGGCACGCGCTTGGTCTGCGCCGGATCGCGATAGATGGTCGCGCTCAACTTGACGCCGTCGCGCATCGGGATCTTCTGATCCCACGTCATCTGGATCGGAATCGTCGCGGTCGGGTCGGCCGGTGTCGTGGGCGCTGCACGAGCCGCGATTGCGACGAGCGTGACCGCGGCAACAGCTGCAATCCTGCGCATTGTTGCAGCTTACTCCCGTCGCCAGCCCGCGTGTTTCGTGGCAAGCCGGTAGCCATGAAATACAACCGGCTCGGCCGCACCGGCCTGTACGTCTCGGAGCTCTGCCTCGGAACGATGACCTACGGGGGCAAAGGCTTCTGGGAAGTGATCGGTAAGCTCGGCATCGACGCCGTGACCGGTCAGCTCCAGAAAGCGCTCGCCGCGGGCATCAACTTCTTCGACACCGCGGACGTCTATCACGAAGGCGAGAGCGAGAAGTTGCTCGGCGAAGCGATCGCCAAGCTGTCCGTGCCGCGCGACGAGATCGTGATCGCGACGAAGGTGCACGGCCGGACCGGCAAGGCACCGAATGCGGCCGGGCAATCGCGCAAGCACATCCTCGACTCGATCGACGCGAGCTTACGCCGGCTCAAGCTCGATCACGTCGACCTCTATCAGATTCACGGCGTCGATCCGATCACGCCGATGGAGGAGACGATCGACGCGCTCGACACCGTCGTGCGCTCCGGCAAGGCCCGCTACGTCGGCTTCTGCAACTTGCCGGCGTGGCGCGCGACGAAGATGCTCGGGCTCGCCGACCGCGCGG
>CAZDGY010000888.1:0-3110 GCA_964504685.1 uncultured Kofleriaceae bacterium
GCACGGCGAGCCGCTCGAGAGCATCGGCGCCTTTGATCAAGATTCCACGCCTCGCCGCACGGCCGAGCGCGACCACGACCGCGAGCGGCGTCGCGAGGGCGAGCGCGCAAGGGCAGGTGACGATCAATAGCGCCATCGCATGCTCGGCTCCGAGCGCGGGCGAAACGAACGACCAGCCGACGAACGTGAGCAGTGCGGCGAGCGTCACGACCGCGACGAACCGCCCCGCGACCCGGTCGACCATGCGCTCGATCGGGGATTTGCGAGTCGACAACGCGTCGATCGTCGCGACCAGCGCGCCGACGCGGGTTTGCTCACCGACTGCGGTCGCGATGATCTCGATCGGACCGACGAGGTTCAGCGTGCCTGCATGAACGCAGTCACCAGCCGCTACATCTACCGGACGCGATTCGCCGGTCAATAGGCCCGCATCGATCGCCGATCGGCCGAGCACGACCGATCCATCGACCGGGATCGTGTCTCCCGCGCGGACCTGCAGTCGGTCGCCGATCGAGATCGCGTCGATCGGCACGTCGTCGACGCGGCCCGAAGCCGGATCGATCCGCCGGGTGCGGCTCGGGGTCAGCGCGAGCAGCATCTCCGCTGCGCTCGACGCCCGGCGCTGATGACGCAGCACGATCCAGCGAGCCACGAGCAGCAGGAACACGAGCATCGACAAGCTGTCGAAATAGATCTCGCCGACGTTGCGGATCACGTTCGCGCTGCCCCACCCGAGGCCGACGAGGATGCCGATCGACAGCGGGAGGTCGAGGTGGAGACGCTTTGCGCGCAGGGCGCCAAGTGCGGTCCGAAAGATCGGAGTCGCGGCGTAACCGAGGGCGGGCAGCGCCACGATCATCGATGCCCACCGGAAGAACGCCTTGTCGGCACCTCCCATCCCGCCGAACAAACCCGCGTACAGCGCGATCGCGAGCAGCATCAGGTTGCCGGTTGCGGCACCGGCGACGCCGAGCTTGACGAGCAGCGCGCGATCTTCTCGCCGGCGTTGCGCGTCGCGATCGAGGCCGCGAAACGGATGGACGGCGTGCCCGATGCGATCGAGATGACGCGCGATCGTGGACAGCGGCGTCTGTCGAGGATCCCACGTCACGTCGGCGCGACTGCGGCCGAGATCGACTCGCACTTCGGCGACGCCGGCGAGGCAACGCGGCGTGGCTTCGACGAGCCACACGCACGCAGCGCAGCGCAGATCCTCGAGATACAGCGCGACGTGCGCGGTGCCATCGGCATCGTCGCGAATATGAACGCGCGCGAACGCCGAATCATCGAGCTCGGCGTAGCTGTGCGAGGTCGTATGCGACGGCTCGCCGCGCTCGCGCAACGCATAGAACCGGTCGAGGCCGTGCTCGATGATCGCGGTATGCACCACCTCGCAGCCAGCGCAGCAGAAGTCATCGCCGCGCCCCGCCGGGATCGGCAACGCGCAATGCGCGCAGGCCCGTGCGATCGCGATCGCGGTCGTCACGCCGCACCGTGACAATGACAGTGGGGAGACGTCACCTGCGCGGTGCCCGCGTCCGGCCAACGCGATGCGAGCGTCGCGATCCCCATGAAGATCAGCACGGCCGCGGTGAGCAGCGGCATGCGTGCGCGCAGCCGCGAGACGATCGGTCCAGCGAGCGCGAGCATGCCGACCATCGCCGGGACGGTGCCGAGCCAGAACGCGGTCATCACAAGCGCCCCGGTAACCGGGTGTCCGGTGCCGGCCGCGGTGATCGCGAACGCCCACAGCCAGCCGCACGGCAATAGGCCGGTCAGGACCCCGACGAGCAACGCGCGCTTGGCCGGACGTCGAGTGCGGATCTGCACCAAGCCCGTGGCGAACGCCGAGCTGCGCGGCTCGGCCGCGGGTTCGCGAGGCGCACGAGCGCGAGCGCGCGTGCCGAGGAGCGCGACGAGCCCCCACGTGATGATCGCGATGCCGGCGACGATCGTTGCGGCGCGCTGGACCGACGCGAACCGCCCTGCGAGATCGAGCGCGCTACCGACCGCGCCGGCGAGTGCGCCGATCGTCGCGTACGTGATCAATCGACCGAGCGAGTGGATCGCGGCGAGTCTCACGGTGCGCGCGCCGCCGTGCAGGCCGACGAGTGGGCCGCACATCGCGACGCAGTGCACGCTGCCGAGTACACTCGTGGCCGCGATGCCGGCAAGCAGAGCGAACGTCATCGCGCCTCGACCGCCGCCCGTTCGATGAAGTGATCGGTTCCTCGCTCGACCGTAACGAGGAGATCGATCCACCCGGTCGCCGCGAGCGCGCCGCGATAGTCGCCACGATCGGCCGCGACGAGCACGGCAGTCCGCGGTTCTTCCGAGCCCGTGCGCGCAGTCGCTTCGATCCGGACCGTCGCGCCATCGATCGGAGTGCGGCTACGATCGCGAACGCGTACGGTCGCAATACCTTGCATGACGGTCGTCTCGACCGACCAGCCGAGCTTGCGGTTGATCGCGGCCTGATCGATCGCCGTGTCGTAGTGAACGGCGCGGTCGTAGTATTCCGGAATCACCCGCGACGCCCCGCTGTGCGCGTAGACGATCAACACGGACGTGCCGAGGATGTTCGCGCCGAGTAAGCCGACGACCGTTGCGATCCATTTTCGCGCCGGCGTCATCGCGTACCGCTTTCAGGTCCAAACAGCGTCGCGTTCACGACCTTCACGTGGGCGGCACCGTCGCGCACCGCGACGCGCACGCGCGCCTCGCCATGGACGAACCCGCTACGCGCGACATCGACGAACAGCGGGACATCGATCGAGCTGCGCGGTTGGGCTTGCCATTCGGGCAACGTCGAGCGCAACTGCGCGCCGGCCGGTGCCGAGACGAGCTCGAGCTTGTACGTGCGGACCTCGTCGCTCTCGTTCTCGATCTTGATCCGGACCAGTGACGCGATCCGGCCATCCGGTAGCTCGGTGAAGCTCGTGCCTGCGTTGCGTTCGACCCACACTTCGGTGCCGGAGCGATGCGCGATGCTCGTCCCGAGCCAGAGCGCTGCGAACGCGAGCAACGCCGGATACACGACTGTCCGCACGCGCAGCAGTTTGCGTGGTTTGCCGCTCAGCTCGTCCTGCGACGTGTAGCGGATCAGCCCC
>CAZDGY010000889.1:0-3110 GCA_964504685.1 uncultured Kofleriaceae bacterium
TGCCGCGTCGTCGCGGCGACGAACCGCGACCTCGAGCAGATGGTGAAGGACGGCCAGTTCCGCGAGGACCTGTACTTCCGCTTGAACGTCGTGCCGATCCGCTCGCCGGCGCTCAAGGAGCGCGCCGACGACGTGCCGCTGCTCGTCGAGTCGTTCGTGCGCGAGTGCTGCGACGAGAACGGCCTCGGCTACAAGCCCGTGGACGAGCCGGTCTTCGCGCGCCTGCAGGCCTACGAGTGGCCCGGCAACGTGCGCGAGCTGCGCAACGTCGTCGAGCGGCTCGTCATCATGAGCGACGAAGTGATCCGCGAGAAAGACCTGCCGCCGTACCTCGGCGGGCCGCGCTCGGCGGGCCATCGCGCGCCGACCGCCCCGCAGACCGCGATCGATCTCGGCCGTTACGCCGGCAAGAGCCTGCGCGAATTTCGCGAAGAGGTCGAGAGCGAGTTCATCCGGATCCGGCTCGCCGAATTCGAGTGGAACATCTCGCGCACAGCGCAAGCACTCGGCATCGAGCGCACGAACCTCCACAAGAAGCTGCGCGCGCTCGGCATCCAGCGCGGAGAAGGAAGCGGAGACCATGATTAAGCAGATCGCGTTCGCGCTCGTGCTCGTCGTCGCGTGTGGCAAGAAATCTGGGGATCAAGCCGGCGACAAGGCCGCGCCCGCCAAGCCAGCCGTGACGATCGACGCGGCCGCGGCCAACGCGCTCGTTCCCGCCGCACTCAAAGACAAGATCGTGTTCGAGAAGCGCACGATCAAGATCAAGCGCGGACGCGACGACGTGTCGTACACGCTCGCAGCGCCGAAGACTTGGAAGCAACAAGGCGAGATGTTCGCGTCGCTCAAGGCCGACGACGCCGGCGGGTTCTTCTCGAAGATGGACATCAACCCGAACTGCGGCACGTCGTTCAAAGACAGCGAGTGCAAACCGAAAGACTGGGAGAAGGTCGCCGACACCGCGACGTTCGCGCCGCACGTCACGGCGAACGAGACGATCGTCAAAGACGAGAAGGCCAAGGGCCGCCGCACGATGATCTCGAGCGAGACGAGCAACACGAAGATCACCCGCGTGTCGGTCGCGTGGTGGAACGACGGCGACAGCAAGTACCACATCTGCTCGGCGGACCTCGACGAGACGATCAAGGACGCAGCGCCCGCGTTCGCCAAGGCATGCGAGGCCGTCGCAATCGACGGTGACGACTGAGGCTCGCGATCGTCGCCGCGATCGTCGTCGCAGTTCGGCTCGCCCACGCAGCGCCGCCCGGTTCGATCGATACACTCGCGCGCGACAACATCGCCGAGGTCGATGCAGCGGTCACCGCGATCGAGCATGGCCCGCCAGACGCCGATGCGCTGTTCGCAGCCGCACGGGTTTGCGAGGACAAATTGCTCGATCCCGCGCGCGCACTCGCGCTTTACGATCGGATCGCGCGCGAGCTACCCGATGCGCGAGTCGCGGCGAGCGCCGAGCGCCGAGCCGAGCACTTGCGTTCGCAGATCGGCGATGGCAGCCACGCCGGACAAGCGCGCGAGCTAGCGCAGCTGATCGCTGGCGCCGACATGCTCCCGCCCCAAGACGTCGTGCGTCGCGCGACCGCGCTCGCGAACGCCGAGTGGCCCGGCGCCGCCGACGCTGCCTTGTGGCTCGCCGATTGGTCTCGCCGCTCGGGCCGAATCGCAGATGCCGCCGCGCGCTACATCGACGTCGCGACTCGCTGGCCTCACACCAAGCAAGCGAGTGAAGCGGCGCTCGGAGCCGCCGGCTGCGCGCTGGACGCCGGCGACTGGGAGCACGCCGAGCAGCTCGCGATGACGCTGCCAAACACGACGCCATCCGATCAGCTCGTGCGCACCGACATGATTGCAGCGGCAGCTCGTGGCCGACAACGCGATCGGCTCTACCGCGACGCATTCCTCGCGCTCGCCGCGGCGATCGCGGCGCTGCTCGCCTCGCTCGCGGATGCCGCGCTACGCGGTGGACGAACCGGGATCTCGTTCCGTCCGGCGACCGAGGTCCTGTTCCTCGCACCGGTGTCGGGCGTGCTCGTCTTGCTCGCGTTCACCGCGCATCGCGCGATCGCCCCGGCGGTCGCGCGGATTTCGGTCGTCGGCGTGGTGCTCGCGTATCTGTCGGGCGTCGCGCTCGATACTGCGCGCGCGCGCGGTCGCGCGACTCGGCTGCGTGGCCTCGGGCACCTCGTGGCGTGCGCGGTTGGAGTCGCCGCGATTGGCTACATCGCGGTGATGCGCGACGGACTGCTCGACATGGTGCTCGAGACCGTACAGTTCGGCCCCGAAGGTTGATACGCTCGCGCGGTGATGCGCGGCCGGATCCTCGCGATCAAATGGGGGATGAACCCCAACTCGTCGAGTCTCGGCGTCGATGTCACGTTCCTACTTGTAGGTGCAACGGCGCTCGCCGTGGTTACTCCCTTGATCGGTGTGCTGCTCCGCTGGCGGCCGAAGCCGAAGTCGTAAACCGATTCGCGCCGATTCAGCATGGTCGCGCCGATTCGGCGTTGCTGAAACGGCATGCTCGCGCGGTGGGATGGGGTTCGTACCCTCGCGAAAGCGGTCCAGAGACCTCAGAATTCGTGGTGAGGCTTACCCGAGCAGGTCGTGCACATGGCTACTGCGCCACCGCCGATTACCGCGCGGCTATGTTCACTATTGAGGACGCGGATCTTGGCTAGCTCGAGGCTGAGTCGCTTGCCCTTCGCGCGGGCATCGCTCCGGAGACGGCCACCTTGAAGGTTGTCTAACTTCCTCATGCCCAGACACAAAGCAGGCGACGTGCCAGCGATCTTCGGCCCACCGAACCGGCGGGTCACCACGGATGCACGACGACTACCGGCGAGCTGATCGAAAGGATGGCGTGCGCAGACAGTGTGACAAAGCCCCACCCCGCAGGATTCTCGAAGTGGACGAGCTGTTTGCCGGACTCGGCATCCCACACCCACACGATTCCCTCGTCGCTGTTCGTCGCGATCAAATTGTCGTCCGGGCTGAACGCGGGACTGCGCGGGTCCGACGGATGCGGCAGCTCCGCGGTTTGCTGGTAGGTCGCGAGGTCCCAGACGCGCGCGGTGCTGTCGAGGCTCGTCGTG
>CAZDGY010000890.1:0-3107 GCA_964504685.1 uncultured Kofleriaceae bacterium
GGCCGGTCGTCGCGTGCGCGCCGGCGCCGCATTCGTCGGTGCCGACCGTCTCGCCCAGCGGCAAACCGCACGATCTCGCCCAGCTGGTGCGCGAAGAGATCGTTCGCGCGCTGCGGCCGACGTGATCACGTCGTAACTATCTCGCGCGGCGGTCGTATGGATCGCCATGCGCTCACTGATCGCTGCGGTCATCCTACCGTTGGGCTGCTCGGCCGCTTCAGGGCAGCCGCCGGCCGCTCGCGCCGACGAGGCGCCGATCGTGATCGAGCTATTCACCTCGCAGGGCTGCAGCTCGTGCCCTCCGGCCGACCGCCTGCTGTCGCAGCTCGCCGCCGCCGGCGCGGCCGCCGGCCGCCCGATCGGGCCGCTGTCGTTCCACGTCGACTACTGGAACGGCTTGGGCTGGGCCGATCCGTACTCGTCGCCGGCGTGGAGCGCCCGCCAGGATGGCTATGCCCGGGCACTCGGCGACGACCGCTCCTACACGCCCGAGCTCGTCGTGGCCGGCCGGGCGGGCGTGCTCGGCTCGAACGGTGCTGCGGTTGCGCGCGCGATCGCCGACACCCCGCCCCAGCGCGCAATCAGCGCGAAGGCGAGCTGGCAGCCCACGCACGTCACGATCGAAGCGACCGCGCCGGCCGATGCAGACGTGTGGGCGGCGATCTACGAAGACGGCACGCGGACGGCGGTGCCGCGCGGTGAGAACGCAGGCGAGACGTTGTCGTCGGATCGCGTGGTCCGCGCGCTCGACAAAGTCGCGACCGCGGGCCAGAGCCATGCCGCCGAGATCGCTCTCGATCCGGCGTGGCGATCGGCGGGAGCAGTCGCGTTCGCGCAGCGCGCCGATCACCAAATCGTCGGCGCAACGCTGCTACATCGCTAAGGTCTTTAGAGTGCGGTCCTGGCGTCGCGCCAGATGAGCGTCGGTGATCAGGTCGCTGTCAACCGCTGCCGGGATCCTGATACAACCCGTGGCCATGCGCCCCGTCGCCCTCGCCGTCTCGGCCTTGTTGTTGGCCGGCTGTTTCCCCACCAACCCCCGAGCCAGGACCATCGCGAAGTACAGCGAAGGCGGCCTCGTGATCGGCGGGCTCGTGGTCGAGGGCCTGACGTACAGCATCACCAACTGCACGATGCCGGGCCCGGGCGAGACCACCGGCACGTGCTCGCCAAAGACCCCGTGGCTCGGTGACGTCGGCCTCGCGCTCATCCTCGGTGGCATCGTGGGCTTCGTCGCGACGATCACGACCGAGCCCGAAGCGAAGAAGCCGCCGACCATCGATATCAAGGCGGATCGCGACAAGCTACCGACCCCGACCCTGCCCGGCGCGACCGCGGGTGGCGGCGACTCGTCGACCACCGCGACCGCCCCGACCAACCCGCCGAACGTGCCTACGGTCGTCGTTCCGACCGCGCACTAGATCGAGCCGGCGCGGCCGACGACTCGGCCCTTGCGCTCGCAGATCTTGCTGCCGTCGAACACCGGCACGTGGCGCGCCCACGCGTGGCTGCCGCCGCTGCCCGAGATGCCCAAGAAGTAGGCCTTGCGACCGACGAACAGGTCGAGCCGATTGCCATCGATGCCGCCGCCGGTATCGTCCGCGACCACGCAGCCATCGTGAACGTAGCCGCCCCACGGCGACCGTCCGGGCATCGTCCGGCCTTCCAGCAGCGGGACGTAGAGCAGCGAGCCGAGCTTGATGACCTTGGGGTCGACCGCTACCGTGCGGAACGGCTGCAGCGGCCGGCCCGAGCCGCCGGTGCCCCACTGGTTCTCGGTGACCTTGAAGCACGGCGTCCGCGGGCACTTGCAGTGGCCCCAGATGTTCAGCACGCGACCGTCGCGGAGCTTGCCGGTGCCCTGGAGCTGGAGCTGCATCGCGAACTCGCGGGAGACGTCCGCGATCGGGCCGCACTGATCGCCCGAGTAGAGCGTCACCATCTCGGGCGGCGGTGGTGCGATCGCGGTCAGCTCGGGGTCGTGGGCGTCATCGGGCTGGTCCACCGCGCTGCCCGCCGCGCCAATCCGGTTGTCGTTCGCGGCCACGAGCGACGCCTTAGGGACGATCTCGTCTTCGCCGATCACGTAGTAGAAAGTGATGTTGAACAGGCCGAGCTCTTTGGGACCGGTGTCGAGCTTCGACTCCGGCGCGGGCAGCGGCGCGACCACGCTTGCGATCGCAGCGGGCGGTTTCCGAACCGGCTCGGTGTCGCTGCTGCAGGCGACCCCGAGGCCGAGGACGAGTGGCGATAACGACTTGATACCGTTAGCGATTTTTCGGAACAACTCGACGAGGTAACGCGCGCCGTCCGCGAGCAACTCGCGGGCAATTTGGATCGGCGTCAGATCGTCGGATTCGGTCATCGCTCCGAGCGATCGCGGCCCGGGCACCGAGTCTAACCTCAGCTTTTGCGGCGCAACCGGGAGCGCCGCGCAAAAAGATCGAATCTGGGGCGAAGGCGATTCAGAACCGCGCTTGCAGAGTGACGTTCACTCCAAGCTGGTTCTGATTCGCGAACGTGAACTCGAACGGCTGCTGCGGGCAGGCCTGATCAGCCGTGCAGCCGACGCGCTGGTAGGTCGTCTCGTTGGGGTTGTGCATGTAGAACACCTCGGCGAGCGCCGTGTAGATCCGGCCGAAGTCGAGCTTCGCGGTGCCCTTGAGCGCGAACTGCGGAACGACCGATGCGTTCTGCGGCAGGATCGTGATCAGAGTGTCCACGTTGTTGTTTACGAACACCGCGGTGGTCTTGCCGGTGCCGCCGCCCATGCTGCCGGGGATGCCGGTCGGCGCGGTCAACGACGACGGCTGCTCGATGCCAGCAATCAGGCCGATGGTCAGGAAGTCGCCGTAGTTCTGGTCGGCGCCGACCGCCGCGAAGATGTCGGGCGTCGTCTTGTAGTCCGTCGGGAAGTCCTCGTACGTCGGCAAGCTCGGCACCGAGTGCAGGATGTACGCGAGGTCCCGGAAGCTGACGTCGAGCCGCAGCCGGGTCCGGTTGTATTTGACGCGGACGTTGAGGTCGGCGGCGTGGCCGTACTGGACCTTGGTGACGCCGGTCTGTGAAGGGTCCTTCAACGTCTGGCCGAGGACCTCGACCTCGCT
>CAZDGY010000891.1:0-3101 GCA_964504685.1 uncultured Kofleriaceae bacterium
TGTTGAGCCCGAGCAGCAGCTCGAGGTTGTCGTAGATCGGCTGCATCCACGGGTTGAGCTTCTCTTCGATGTCGCCCGGCAGATAGCCGATGTCGCGACCGAGCGGAAAGATCGGGCGCGAGACCAGCAGCTTCGAGAACACCTGCTCCTCGGTGACCTTCTGCAGGCCCGCGGCGATCGCGAGCAGGGTCTTGCCGGTGCCGGCCTTGCCGACGAGCGTGACCAGCTTGATGTCGTCGTTGAGCACGAGGTCGAGCGCGAAGTGCTGCTCTTTGTTGCGCGGCTTGATCCCCCACACGCCTTCGCGCAGCTTGCGCACCGGCACCGCTTTGCCGAGCGTCTTGTCCCAGCGGGTCAGCGCCGACTTGCCGGTCTCGTCCTTGAGCGTGAGGAACTCGTTCGCATGCAGCCCCGGCGCGTCGACGACGACCATGTTCTGCGCGTAGAACGTGTCGATCGTGCCCGGCGGCACGAGGATTTCGCGGTTGCCCGAATAGAGCTCTTCGATCGAGATCTGCTCGGGCTCGTAGTCGGCCGTCTGCAGGCCGAGCGCGTCGCCGCGCACGCGCATGTTGACGTCTTTGGTGACCAGGACGGTCGGCGTACTCGGATCGGCCGCTGCGACCTCGAGCGCGATCTCGAGGATCCGTTGATCCATCGAGCGCGAGTCATAGCTCGGATTCTTGATCGGATTCTTCGACAGCGCGACGCGCACGGTGCCCCGCGTCGGCAGCGGCTGGGGCTGCGATAAGCCGCCCGGCATGCTGCGATGCTCGTCGAGCAGGCGCGCGATCTGACGCGCGTTGCGTCCGAGCTCCGATTGATCTTTCTTGAACGTGTCGATCTCCTCGATCACGTAGATCGGGATTACGACGTTGTTGTCCGCGAACGCGTAGAGCGAACGCGCGTCGTGGAGCAACACGTTGGTATCGAGCACGTAGTTCTTGACGGCCACGGTGAGACATTCCCGTTGCGCGACGTCGGTGTCAAACCGATCGGTCTTAGAACTGCCCCGAGATCGCGACCCCGGCCCCGGTGAGGGAAACCGTCACATTGTCGTGTGGAGCGGCAACAAACACGACCGCGGTGCCCGCAGCGAGTAACACCGCAGCAACGCCGACCCCGGTCGCGCCGTTGGCGAGCGAGCGTGCGTGCTCCTGCTGCGTATAGCCCGCCTGGTTGCACCCGACGCCGCGGGTGCACGATTGATTCGCGAACTGCGCCTCGTAGTTGCTGCGCGCGACGAGTCCCATCACGACCGACGTCGCCGCGACGGCAAGCGCACTACCGCCGAGCGCGTATCCGGCGTGCACCCATGATCTGCGACGGCGGTACGTCGCGGTGGTCGTCCGCTCGACCGCGGCGGGGTTGGCACGCGGCACGAACACGACCGCCGTACCGCCAGCGGACGCGTGTGCGGATTGCGAGAACGTCGGCTTGCCCGGCACGGTCACCCTGACGTCGACGATTCCCGGGTTGACGATCTCGCGCACTTCAGCGGCTGGCGTTTCCTTGCGGCCGTCGATCGTGAGCTCGAGCCCGGCTGCGCTCGGGTCCGGCAGGTTGACGACCACCGTGCCTAGCTTGGCGGCGAGCGCATCGGCGCGATCGCGGGCGAGCTTCGCCTGGGCGTCGTTGCCCGCTGCGGAAGCAGTCGCCGCTGCGTGATCGAACAGATGATACGCGAGCACGATCCGGCCGAGGTGCTCGTCGCAATCGGCGAGGTTGAGCTCGGTGCCGACGCCGGGATCGAGCTCGTGCGCTTTGCCAAAACGATCGCATGCGCCAGCAAAGTCACCGGCTTTCGCGAGCCCCCGCCCTTCTTCGAACAGCTTCGCAGCGACGGGCGATGGCTGATCCGCTGGGTCCGCCGCAGCGACCCGCGCGACCATCACCGAGACGAGCACGGCGCGACGCATGCCACGATCCTCACGCATCCCGGGCGCGGGCGCTAGAGCAGACGACAACCCACCGCTCGGCGGTCCAGTGGTACCCTGAGATCGCTCATGCGACGCGTCACCTGGGAAGCGACGCTGGTTGCGCTCGCGCTCGGCGGCTCGGGGTGCTCGAACCTGCTCGGCCTCGATCCGCCCGTGCTCGTCGGCGCCGATGCGAATCAAACCGGTAGCGACGCGCCGAGAGTCGACGTCCCGACCTGCACGTAGTTCTCGACTCAGTTCGACACGTGCGCGCTCGATTTCTCGGCGGCGACCGATCTCGACGTGCCGGGAGCTGGCAGCTACGACACCGACTCGCACTTGCTCGTGATCGGCGCCTTGGGGTCGATGCCTCCGCACATGGTCATCACCGGTCCAGCCGGACCGATCGAGGTCGTGATCGCGTCTTCGTTCCATTGCGAGAGCGGCGCGACGTTCACGGTGACCGGCTCGGTGCCGCTCGCGATCGCCGCCAGTGGAGCGATCCAGGTCGACGGCGTGATCGATGTCGAGGCCGGCGCGCGATCGGCGGTCGCGTGCGGTCAGCAGGCCGGCCAGCCGGGCACCAACGACAACCTCGGCGGCGGTGGTGCGGGCGGCGGCGGATACCAAGCCGCGGGCGGTCACGGCGGTGTCGGCGACAACAACATGTCGGCAGGCGGTGCCGGCGGCGTGACGACGTCGGTCCCGGCTGGGCTCCTCGGCGGTTGTCCGGGCGGCGCGGGCGGGAACAGCAGCGTGACCGGTGCGGCAGGCGGCGCGGGAGGTGGCGCGATCGATCTCGCGTCTGCGACGATCTACACGCAGATCGGGAGCATTCAAGCCGGCGCCGCGGGCGGCCTCGGCGGCCAGGTAGCTGCGGCCGGCGGCGGTGGCGGTGGATCCGGCGGCATGGTGCTGATCGAAGCGCGCACGGTCACGATCTCCGGCATGGTCGCGGCGAACGGCGGTGGCGGCGGCGGCGGTGGCGGCAATACGACCCCCGGCAACCCCGGCCAGGCTGCACACTTCGGCACGAGCCCAGCATTGGGCGGGACCACGGCGAGCGGCGGCAACGGCGGCAACGGCGGCACCGCGGTGAGCCCGGCCGGCGATCCCGCGATGGGAACTACCGCGCGCGGCGGCGGCGGCGGCGGCGGCGGCATCGGGTGGTTCGGCATCGCC
>CAZDGY010000892.1:0-3099 GCA_964504685.1 uncultured Kofleriaceae bacterium
CGACCGCGGCGTAGATGCCTAGCAGCTGCGCCTGGTCGTACAGCATCTTCTCGAAGTGCGGCACGAGCCACTTCATGTCGACCGAGTAGCGCGCGAAGCCTCCGCCGAGATGGTCGCAGATGCCGCCTTCGGCCATGCCGCGCGCCCAGCCGTCGAACGCGGTACGCGCCGCTTCGCCGAACGCGAGCCGGCCCGCGCGCGCGAGCAATTCGTGGCTCGAGCTCGACGGAAACTTTGGCGCACCGCCCAAGCCGCCGAACTTCGGATCGCAACGCTCCGCGAGCTGTTTGCCGGCGGTGATGATCAGCGATGCGTTGAGCTTGCCGACCTCGCCGCCGAGCGCGCCGCGGCGGTAGTGGTCGTCGACCCGCGCGAGACCATCGACGAGCGCGAGCGCATTGTCTTCGGCGTCGGCGCGGCGCAGCCGAAACGCATCGGACATCGCGGACAGCAAATCGTCGAAGCTCGGCTTGCCGAACCGCGGCGCCTTCGGGAAATACGTGCCGAGAAAATACGGCCGCCCGTCGGGCAAGCAGAACGCGGACAGCGGCCAACCGCCGCCCTCGCCTTGCACCATGATCGCGTTCATGTAGATCGCGTCGACGTCGGGCCGCTCCTCGCGGTCGACTTTGATGTTGATGAACTTCGCGTTCATCATCTTCGCGGTCGGTTCGTCCTCGAAGCTCTCGTGCGCCATCACGTGGCACCAATGGCACGCGGCGTAACCGATCGACACGAACACCGGCCGGTTCGTGCGCTTGGCCTCGGCGAACGCGGCCTCGCCCCACGGCCACCAATCCACCGGATTCTCCGCGTGCTGGCGAAGATACGGAGAGGTCTCGGTCGCGAGGCGATTTGCCATGGCCGGCACCATATAATGTCGCGATGTCGGACGTCGCGAAGAAGCTCCTCGTCAAACCTGGATCTCGCGTACTCGCTCTTGCCCGGCCGAAGGAGGTCGCTTTGCCCCTGCCGCCCGGCGCGACGATCGTCACGGCCGGCAAGGGGCCGTTCGACGTCGTGCTCGCGTTCGTGCACGATGGCAAGGCGCTGCGCAAAGCGGTCAAGCCCGCGTTTGGCGCGGCCGGGCTCGACGGTGTGTTGTGGTTTTGCTATCCGAAACAGACGTCCGGGATCGCGACCGATCTCGACCGCGATGCGACCTGGCGCGCGCTCCAACCGTTCGAGCTCCATCCTTGCGCCGCGTGCTCGGTCGACGACACCTGGTCGGCGCTACGGGTTCGCCATTCATCACGGACGACGCCGCGCACCGCGAGCGGCCGGCCGGTGCGAACCGCGACCGAGAAGCCGCACAAGCCGCCCGCCGACTTGCTGCGCGCCGTGGCCAAGTCGGCCACTGCGAAGGCGACGTGGGGTTCGCTCGCGCCGTCGCACGTCAAGGAGTACGTGCGCTGGGTGATCGAAGCGAAGCAGGCCGAAACTCGCGAGCGCCGGATCGCGAAGGCGGTCGAGATGCTCGCCGCCGGCCAGCGCGACCGCAACGCGAAGTACCGATGAGGGCGAGTGCCGTGCTCGTCATCGGGCTCGTGGCGTGTCATCCCGAGCCCGTCGTCGCGCCGGCGAATCACAAGATCCGGATCGCGCCGGTCGTCACCGATCGCGACGGCGACGGCATTCCCGACGATCGCGATCGCTGCATTGATCAACCCGAAGACTTCGACGCGTACCAAGACGACGACGGCTGCCCCGATCTCGACGACGACGGCGACGGCATTCCCGACGACAAGGACCATTGTCCTTACACCGCGGGCCCCGGCCCGAACGGCTGTCCAAACGGCTGCGTGTTCGTCACGGACATCGACGATTGCTGGGCCGACAATACGATCTTCGTCAACGACGCGGGTCTGCCGCAAGCCGAGCGGATCCACGACGTGATCGAGACGCTGCGCAAGTATCCCGACATCCGCGGCATCGCGATCGAGGGCAACCGCGAAGCCAGCGAGCCCGCCGAGGTCACACTCGAGCGCGCCAAGCTCGTCCATCGCGCGCTCGTCGGCGCCCGCTCCAACGTCGCGATCGACGAGGTCGACGGAGGGATTCGCCAGTCGCCCGGCCACGCGGTGCGGATCCGGATCACGAAACAGCGGTTCGCCGAGGGCCGATTCCGCACCAGCGTCTGTACGAACTGGGGCCCGGTCTACGAGGTCGCGAAGCTGACCTATCACTGCCCGTAGCCGGTCGGCGCCGGGAACCGCTGCTTGAACGAGAACGCGTTCGGCGATGGGCCGTGCGCGACGATGTCGGCGAGCCGCTGTTGCGCGTCGGCAACGGTCGGCCGCTCGCCGGCGGGCAGCCACCACATCGCGAGCGCGTGGCCACCGACGACCGCTTTGACGTCGACGAACCACCGCTTGCGGTCGGCGTACACCTCCGCGTGCGCGGTGCGATACGCGTACGCGTGCAGCGCGTCGACCGATTCCCACACCGACATGTTGAACAGCACGCGCGGATCGGCGAACTCGCGCTGCGCGGCATCGCGCGAATCGGTCAGGTAGCGCCAGACAAAGCCTGGGCTGCGATCCGCGAGCTGATTGATCTCGTCGAGCCGCGCCATGTAGTCGGCGAGCCGGGGGTCGTCGTGGCGCGCGATCGCGTAGGCGACGTTGGCCTGAGCGAGGTGAAATCCGGAGCCCGACACGCGGTTACTGTACACAACCAAAGCATGGTTTTTCGGTGGTGTTTCCGTCGGAGATCGCGTTGAGAATCGGTCGGTTGCGAGCTATACAAACGCCCGATGTCCGACACGCTGTTGCCGCCGTCCAACATCACGCCGGTCTCGATCGAGAACGAGATGCGCAACTCGTTCATGGACTACGCCATGAGCGTGATCGTCGCGCGCGCCCTGCCCGATGCGCGCGACGGTCTGAAGCCGGTGCACCGCCGGATCTTGTTCGCGCAGCGCGTGCTCAACAACACGTTCAACCGGCCGTACGTCAAGTGCGCGCGCGTCGTCGGCGACGTCATCGGCAAGTATCACCCGCACGGCGACGCCTCGGTCTACGACGCGCTGGTGCGCATGGCCCAGGACTTTTCGATGCGCTACATGCTCGTCGACGGCCAGGGCAACTTCGGCTCGGT
>CAZDGY010000893.1:0-3098 GCA_964504685.1 uncultured Kofleriaceae bacterium
CCTTCGCGCGCGATTTTCCATCCGCCGTCCGGTTGCCACCGCAGATAACGGGCGACGTTCGATGCGCCGCCCTGCAAGCCCGCGCGCGACAACAGATCCGCTGCGTCCGCGAGATCGGCTTCGTTCAACGCAGTGACCGGCATCGCGCAGTCATAGCGGGTCGCCGCGCGCATCGCCAGGGACAGCCGCCGGTGCGCGGCTGGGACACCGATCGCGCCTCGGATTCCGTTCGCGCTGCCCGGTGACTATCAGGAGCTCGCCGCGCCCTAAGAAACTGGCGCGCCGACCGTGCACTGGCGAGAATTTCGGGATGGACAAGCAGGACCTGATCGCCCAGTTGGTGACCCAGCTGCAGGCCTCCGCGCGCAGTGCGCTTGCCGCGCGCGATGCGACCGCGGCCGAAGCGCGAGACGGCGCGACACCAGACGAGAAGCGTGAAGACGCGCGAGCGGCCCACCAACTCGGGACGCTAGGCCGCGCGCAGCAGCGCCGGGCGCAACAAGCGATCGCCGAGGTCGACGCACTCGCGACGTGGAAGCCGGCTCCGGTTGCCGCCACCGCGCGGATCGCGGTCGGTGCGATCGTCGAGATCGAGGATCCCGACACCGGCGAGGGCCGCACGTTCTTTCTCGCACCGGTCGGCGCCGGCGTCACGTTGACCGGCCCGGGTGGCGATGGCGTGCTGTCGGTCGTCACCCCCGCGTCGCCGATCGGCACCGCGGTGCTCGGTCACGTCGTCGGCGATATCGTCGCGATCACGCAAGCCGGCGACTGCCGCGAGTGGCAGATCAGCTACGTCGCGTGAGCCCCGAGGCTGATCGATCGATCGGCTGTCCGGCGCATCAAGGACGGCCGAATCCACAGGCCGAGGGGCCCCGGTTCACGGGGTCACTGCGCGCGCGAGACGTTGACGCGCATCTTGCCGCCATCGCGCTCGACCGTGACCGCCCACGGCCGGCAGCACACCGCGCAATCTTCGACCAGCGCACCGGTCGTATCGGGATCGACGTAGAGCTCGACCCACTCGCGGCAATACGGGCAGCGTACGCGAACGGTTTCGTCCACGCGCCACCGTAGCACTCGGTTCAACCGTCGTCGCGCATCGCCGGTCGGACGCCCGAGGCGGCGGCTTCAGCGCGCTCCGCCGCACGGACGCGCATGAACTCGCGCGCGACTTCTGCCTCGTCGATAAAGCCGAGAACGCGTTGTTCGGCGTCGACCACCGGGAGCTCGCGCACGCCCATCGCGAGCATCAGCTCGAGCGCGCGCGTCGCGAGCTCGCCCTGCCCGAGCGCGACCGCCGGTTGCATGACGTCGGTTGCGCGGATGAGCCCATCGAGATCCGGCTCGGCCGCGAGCAGCGTGACGTCGTCGAGCGTGATGATGCCGACGAGGCGATCGGCCGCATCGACCACCGGGAATACGTCCTGGCGGCCGGCGGCCTCGCCGACCTCGAGCACGCGAGCGACGTGCTCGGTCGGCGCAAATACGGCGTGCGGATCGGGATCGAGCTTGATCCGTCCGATCGTCAGGCGATCGATCGCGTCGCCCTGTGGCTTCTTCGGACGGAGCTGGACCCCGTCCTGCTCGAGCAGTGCCTCGTAGATCGGGGTCGGTCGCAGCTGGCGCGCGACGCCGTACGCCACCATGTTCGAGATCATCAGCGGCAGCGTCAGGCCGTAGCCCGCGGTCATCTCGATGATGATCAGCACCGACGTGATCGGCGCGCGCACGACGCCGGCGAACACCGCGCCCATGCCGACCAGCGCGAACGAGCCGACCTCCGAATGCGGATGCCCGAACAGGTAGACGTCGAGCGCGCCGAACGCGCCGCCGAGCATCGCGCCCATGAACAACGACGGCGCGAAGATGCCGCCCGCGCCGCCGCTCGCGTACGAGAACACGGTCGCGACGAGCTTGGCCGCGCCCATCACGAGCAATACTTCGACGCCGAGGTCGCCCGACAGCGCGTCGCCGAGCGCGCCGTAGCCACCGCCGGTGATGCCCGACTCGTGAACGATCAGCATCACCGCGACCGCCAGCACGCCGGTCACCAACCCGCCGATCGCCGGCCGAGCCCAGAGCGCGAGCTTCTGCATCGCGTTGAACCGCTTGCGCAACCGCAACAACGACTCGGTGAACGCGACCGAGATCAGCGCGGCGCTGATGCCGAGTGCCGCGTACAAGATCAAGGACGACGCGTGATCGAGCGAGTAGCCGGTCGGAATGCTGAACACCGGGTGCTCGCCGAGCACGCTGCGCTCGACCACGGCCGCGAGTGCCGCCGCGACGATCACGCCGGACAGCAACGTCTGATCGAGGTTGCCGACGATCTCCTCGATCGTGAACGTCACCGCCGCGATCGGCGCGTTGAACGCCGCGGCGATGCCGGCCGCCGCGCCGACCGGCAGCAGCAGCTTGAGGTTCTGCGCCGACACGCCGGCGAGCTGGCCGATCCCCTTCGCGACGCCGGAGCAGATCTGCACGGTCGGCCCCTCGCGTCCGAGCGACGAGCCGCTGCCGATCTGAACGACGCCGATGAAGAACTTGCCGATCGAGTCGGTGATCTTCAACTTCGCCGCGGACAGCGCATACGCGACCTTGATCTGCGGAATGCCGCTGCCGCGTGCACCTGGAATGACGTACAGCATCACGCCGGCGGCGAGCGCGCCGACTGTCGGGATGACGATGACCCACGGAACCCAGCTATGGCCCGGTGCGGCAAAGCCACGATCGACCGTCTGGCTCGCGAACCACGTGATGCCCTCGTGAAACGCGACCGCGACGAGCCCGCACACGCCGCCGATCAGGATCGTCAGACCGAACAAGCGCTGGCGCTCGGTCGGACTGAACCGCGCCTTCGTCACCGACCACAGCCGCTGCGCGAGCTCGAGCGCAAGCGGTGCCCGCGGCGGATCGGATGCGCGCCGCTCGGGATCGGGCTGTGGTGGCGTCGCCTCTACGCCCACTCGCGGCCGACCAAACGCATCCAACGTCTATACCGCAGGTCGGTTGGCCGCCCAATCGCGGAACAGGGATCCGTATGTGCACCCAGCAGTTGTCGAACCCGGCGAGCTGTGCTGCGCCGCTACGGTGCG
>CAZDGY010000894.1:0-3092 GCA_964504685.1 uncultured Kofleriaceae bacterium
AGGTGCCTATTGTACGCGCAGGCGGGCTCCGGGTAACGAACCGCGTGCTACGGTCCGTTTCGATTTTCGGAGCTTTCGTATGGTGTTCGGACTGTTTTCCAAAGAGCGCGCGCTGCAAAAGACGATCGAGAAGGCGATCAATAAGCTCGCCCAACAGGCCGATCGTATGGGCGCTCTGCAGGCCTTGAGCGACGATTCGACCGACGAAGCGCTCTACGGCCTATGTAAGCGCTTCGGTGTGACCTCGATGAAGGGCGTCGAAGACGAATACGAGAAGACTTGGGTCGGCGACGTCCTGGTGTCGAAAGGCCCCGTGGCGCTCCCGCCGCTCGTCCGCTACATGAAGACAGCGGACCAGCTCGCGCACCCGCTCAAGGTTGTCGAACGGCTCGCCAGCCACGACAAGGCGCTCGAGATCGTCGACGAGATTCTCGCGAGCGAGAAGCCGGGCTATGTCCGGATGCCGGACCGCCGGATCGATCTGCTCAAGTGGTTCAGCGAATGGAAAGGCGCGACCGACGACGAGGTGATCTCGCGCGTCACGCCTTACATCGTCGACTTCGACGAGAACGTCCGGTTCACCGCGATCGATGGGCTCGCGACGAAGGATCCGGCGAAGATCGCGCCGCCACTGATCGCGGCCCTGCTCCGCCCCGAAGAAGAGTCCGGGCGCATTCGCCGCACGATCGTCGAGGTTCTCGCGAAGACCAAGGCGCCGCTCGGCGACCAGGCCAAGGCAGTCGCCGGCGCGCTGACCGGCCCGCTCGCGACCGACTTCAAGGTCGACGCCGGCGTGATCAAAGCGAAGTAGCGCGCTACCACTGCTTCGGATCGTCGCACTTCGCGTTGGACCGCCGCTTGCCGAGCGTCTTGAGGTTCAACTCGTAGGCGCTGCCCGCGCATTCGCCGATCCGACCGCCAAACGCTTCGCTCGCCGGCTTGTCCAAGGTCGGCGGCATCGCCAAACGCAGGTCGGCGACGCAGCGATGCAGATCGGCGTCGAGCTCGCTGCGGCAGCCGGCCTCGTCGACTGTAAAGCACGAGCGGAAAAACGTGTCTGGAGGTCCGCACGCGGCATCGATCACCGTCGGCACGAACAGCCGGATCCAGTCGGCTTGGTCTAGCACTCGTCCGGTCGAAGTTGCCGAGCCCGAGCCCGAGCCCGAGCCCGATCCTGCGCTCTTGCTCGTGCTCGACCCCGACCCCGCTCCCGCTCCCCGCGCCTTCGAGTCACCGGAGTTGCACGCAGCGACCGTTGCGAGCAAGGCGAGCAACGCGATCCACCGCATGAACGAGGCTTATCACGTCGCCGACGGAGATCAGCACCGCCGGCGGCGCTGGTTGTGGTAAACGAACGTCCCGATGCCACGTCGCACGGATCTCGAGTCGGTTCTGATCATCGGATCGGGGCCGATCGTGATCGGCCAGGCGTGCGAGTTCGACTACTCCGGGACGCAGGCGTGCAAAGCGCTGCGCGAAGAGGGGCTGCGCGTCGTCCTGATCAATTCGAATCCGGCGACGATCATGACCGACCCCGAGCTCGCTGACGCGACGTACGTCGAGCCGCTCACCGTCGACGTGCTCGACCGCGTGCTCGCGCGCGAGAAGATCAGCGCGGTGTTGCCGACGCTCGGCGGCCAAACCGGCTTGAACCTCGCGATGGCGGCGAGCAAAGCCGGGATCTTCGAGAAGCACGGCGTCGAGTTACTCGGCGCCAACGTCAAGTCGATCGAGATGGCCGAGGATCGCGAGCTGTTCAAGCAAGCGATGGCGCGGATCGGCCTCGAATGTCCGAAGTCGCGGCTCGTTCATTCGGTCGAACAGGCGCGCGCCATCGTCGACGAGATCGGCTTTCCGGCGATCTTGCGGCCATCGTTCACGCTCGGCGGCTCGGGGGGCGGCATCGCATACAACCGACCCGACTTCGATCGGATGGTCCAGTTCGGGCTCGATCAGTCACCGGTGCACTCGATCCTCGTCGAAGAGAGCGTGCTCGGCTGGAAGGAATTCGAGCTCGAGGTCGTGCGCGACAGCAAAGACAACGCGGTGATCGTGTGCTCGATCGAGAACCTCGATCCGATGGGCGTGCACACCGGTGACTCGATCACCGTCGCACCGGCCATGACGCTGACCGACAAAGAGTACCAACGCATGCGCGATGCTTCGATCGCGGTGATGCGCGAGATCGGCGTGACGACCGGCGGCAGCAACGTGCAGTTCGCGGTCGATCCGGCGACCGGCAGGTTGCTCGTCATCGAAATGAATCCGCGGGTGTCGCGGTCCTCGGCGCTCGCGTCGAAAGCGACCGGCTTTCCGATCGCGAAGATCGCGGCGAAGCTCGCGATCGGCTACACGCTCGACGAGCTGACCAACGACATCACACGCGTCACGCCCGCGTCGTTCGAGCCGACGATCGACTACGTCGTCGTCAAGTGGCCGCGGTTCGCATTCGAGAAGTTCCCATCGGCGTCGCCGGTGCTCGGCCCGCAGATGAAGTCGGTCGGCGAAGCGATGGCGATCGGCCGAACGTTCCGCGAGGCCCTCGGCAAGGCGATCCGCTCGCTCGAGACCGGACGCGCCGGCTTCGACTTGCCGATGGTCGCGCTCGGCGATGACCTACAGGCGATCGAGCGCGCGATCGCGGTGCCGTCGCCGGATCGGTTGTTCCAGATCGGCCGCGGGTTCCAGCTCGGGCTCACGGTCGAGCGTGCGAACGAGCTATCGCGGATCGATCCGTGGTTTCTCCATCACGTGCACGCGCTCGCGATGGACGAGCTCGACGTCAAAGCGAACGGCATGGGCGACGCGACCGCGTTGCGCAAGCACAAACGCGGCGGGATGAGTGATCGCCGGATCGCGGCGCTCGTCGGCAAGACCGAAGGCCAAGTGCGCGAGGCGCGGACCGCCGCTGGAATTCGCCCGGTCTACAAGCGGGTCGACACCTGCGGCGCCGAGCTCGCGAGCTTCACGTCGTATCTGTATTCGACGTACGAGACCGAGTGCGAGGCGCTGCCGACCACGAACAAGAAGGTGCTGATCCTCGGCGGCGGCCCGAACCGGATCGGCCAGGGCATCGAGTTCGACTACTGCTG
>CAZDGY010000895.1:0-3091 GCA_964504685.1 uncultured Kofleriaceae bacterium
GGTTTCGCGCCGCTCGTACGGGCTCGTCGTCTCCTCTTCGGGATCGATCGCGTGTTGGACGACGCCCGACGCAGTCTTCGGCAGCAGTAGGTTAAGCGTCCTCGCCCGGATTCCTATGTTCCACATGCCTAGTGGACATTGCATGAGGCGTGCGCATTCCCGAAGACGCGCTTACGCGGGGTTGCGACGGGTCGAAGCTGCCTCATGCGTGTCGCAGGACACGACTGCGACTAGCAATGTGTCTCGATCGACACTCTGACGCAGCCTCGGGCATCATGCGCAGCTCATGCCGCGCCCGTCGTCAGCCGAGGTGTTCACGCCGACGTCATTCCCGACCCACACCTATGTGCAACGCGACGATTTGCACCACGAGCGGCTGCTGCGCGAATGGACCCGGTCGTCGACCCAGATCGCATCGATCTCCGGTCCGTCAAAAGCCGGCAAGACCGTGCTCGTTCAGCGCGTGGTCGGCGAGGGCAACTTGATCGTCGTGAGCGGCGCATCGGTGCGCGCACCCGATCAACTGTGGGAGCGCGTGCTCGATTGGTGGGGCGAGCCGCACTCGACCACCGCGAGCATCGCCGATCTCGCGACCGAGACGACGACGAACGAGCGCAACGTCAGCGTCGGCATTACCGGTACCGGCGCGAGCCATCGTCACGTTCAGCTCGGCGGGCAGGGCGCGACCGACACGCTTGCCGCGACCAGCAACCGCCGCGGCTTGCCGCAAGTCGTGCAAGAGCTCGCCGGCACCGCGTACACCGTGTTGCTCGACGACTTTCACTACATCCCTGCCGCGATCCAGAGCGACGTCGCGCAGCAGCTCAAAGATGCGGCGAGCCGCGGTGTCCGGATCTGCGTCGCGGCGGTGCCTCATCGCGCCGACAACATCGTGCGCGCGTTGCCCGAGCTGCGCGGTCGCGTGCTCGCGATCGATCTCGATTACTGGACGCGGCGCGATTTGCTCGCGATTCCCGAGCTCGGCTGTCCGCTGCTCGGGCTCGAAGTCGACCGGGCATCGCTCGCGATGTTCGCGACCGAAGCGGCTGGCTCGCCGCAGCTGATGCAGTCGATCTGCCTGTGGATGTGCAATCACGTCGGCGTGCGCGATGGCGCCGATCCGCCGAAGTCGGTCACGCTCGATGAAACCGCGCGCAAAGAGATCCTGTTCCTGACTTCTTGCACGGTGGATTTTCGCTCGCTCGTGCGCGCGCTCATCGCCGGCCCCAAGGTGCGCCCGGGCGATCGCCGGAGCTACGTCCATCGCGACGGCCGGTCCGGCGACGTCTACCTCACCGTGATGCGCGCGCTCGCTCTCGATCCGCCCGGCCTCGCGATCGATCACGACGAGCTCGCCGGCCGGCTCGAGCAGCTGTGCACGGGCTCGCGTCCGGAAGGTGCGAGCGTGATCCGTGCGTGCGCGACGCTCGGTCAGATCGCTTCGGGGTTCGCCGCGCCGACCGGGCCGTCACTCGAATGGGACGAGCCCGCGCAGACGCTGCTGATCCCGGACCCGTACCTGTTGTTCTACCTGCGCTGGTCGGTCGCGCTCGAACGAGAGGCCGACGCGCTCTAAAAATTGGGCTTCTCTTTGAAGTACTTCGTGACGAGGTCTTGCAAGTAGGTGGCGAGCTCGACCACGTCGTTGTCCTCGGTCGCGCGAGTCACGTACACCGTGTAGATGTCGTGCTGGTTCTCGCCGGGCTCGCGCAGGCGGAGCGTGATGTAGCCCTCGTCCTCGTCCTTCTTGCCCTTCTCGCGGTCGTTGAGCTCGAGGTTATCGATGAGCTTCCATATCTTGTCGGTTTCTTTATCGGTAATCCCCTTAGTGCCCAACGCGTCGCTCTTCTGATCCTTCGAGTACGACACCCACAGCGAGTTGCCGCGGATGCGAATTTGCCAGTCATCGCCGTCGGGCTTGTTCGAAACGAAGTCGAACATCCGGCCGTTGGTCTCGCCGCGGTCGGCATCGCCGAAAGCGCCACCTGCGCCGGCGTAGCTACCGCCTGGATGGCAGCCGGTGAACGTCAGACAGCTCGCGATCGCGACCGCACACCACGTACAAGCCCTTCGCACAGGTGCCAATATAGCGCATAGGGGCGTCCGGCTGATATCCTTAGGAAATCGATGACTGCGTCCGTGCTAGGGGCGGGACGCTTCGAGGTGCGCGGCACACTCGGCGCTGGAGGCGCTGGTGTCGTCTACCGAGCGTACGACCACCAACTGCAGCGTGAAGTAGCCCTCAAGCTGCTCCGCACCGCGTCCGGTCGCGATCTGTATCGGTTCAAGCGCGAGTTCCGCGCGCTCGCGGACATCGTCCATCCCAACCTCGTCGCGCTGCACGAGCTGCATGCGATCGCCGGCGACTGGTACTTCACGATGGAGCTGATCGAGGGCGTGTCGTTCATCGACTGGGTGCGCCCGTCGCGGAACGCCAAAGGGCCGACTCGGACGCGCCAAGACATCATCGCGACCCCGGTCAACGTCGCGCGGTTACGCGGCGCGCTCGTCCAGCTCGTCGATGCGCTCGTCGCGCTGCACCGGGCCGGCAAGCTGCATCGTGATCTCAAGCCGTCGAACGTGCTGGTCACCGATCAGGGCCGGCTCGCGCTGCTCGACTTCGGGTTGGTGTCGGGCGTTGCCGAGGGCAATCCCGAGCGGCTCGCGGTCGGCACGCCGGTGTACATGTCGCCCGAGCAAGCGGCGGATCAGCCGCTGACCGAGGCTAGCGATTGGTACTCGCTCGGCGCGATGGTCTACGAGGCGCTGACTGGTCGCCGTCCGTTCGAGGGCGAGCCCGAGCTGGTGATGACGCGCAAGCAGACCGAGACGCCGACGTCGCCGACCCGACTCGTGCCGAACCTCCCGCCCGATCTCGCGCGGCTGTGCATGGCGATGCTCGCGCCGCCGCCGACCCAACGCCCGGCCGGGCTCGAGATCCTCGACTTGCTCGGCGCGACGCAATCGCAGCCGACCCGCGATATCGCGCGCAGCTTGGCACCGACGGTGTTCGTGGGTCGCGTGCTCGAGACCGACGAGCTCAAGCGTGCGCTCGCCGATTCGCGTCGCCGCGGTGTCACGGTGATGGTGC
>CAZDGY010000896.1:0-3090 GCA_964504685.1 uncultured Kofleriaceae bacterium
CTATCGAGCAAACAGATAAAGCCGTTCCCTTCTGTACCGTGATGGACTCGCGCGCGGCTAGCCCTTCACGCCGAGCAATTCGACATCGAAGATCAGCGTCGCGTTCGGCGGGATCACGCCGCCGGCGCCGCGCGCGCCGTAGCCGAGCTCGGGCTTGATGTAGAGCGTCCGCTTCCCGCCGATCTTCATCGACGCGACGCCCTCGTCCCAGCCCTTGATGACCCGCCCCATGCCGAGCGGGAACTCGAACGGCTTGCCGCGGTCGACCGAGCTGTCGAACTTCGCCCCTTTCGCACCGTTGACCCATAACCAGCCTGTGTAGTGCATCACGCAGGTTTTGCCCCGGGCCGGGCTCGCCCCGGTACCGACGACGGTGTCCTCGAATTGCAGTCCGCTGGCGGTTTGTTGCATGCGCAAACGTTACCGCGTGGCCTACGTCGCTTTCAGCCGGGAGCGGGCCATTGTACGATTCGCCCTAGTCGATGAGCGCGAAGCATTGGGTAGGGCTGCTCTTCATTATTGTAGTTGGGGCGTGGTCGCGGGGAACGCAGGCCGCGAACGTGATCTCGATGAACCCCGACCCGGTCGATACCGGGCCCGCGGTATGGGGCGGCGCGGCGGCGACCGCGTTCGGCAACCTCACCGATAGCGGCGTCGACGTCGTCGATCTCGCCGTCGACGCCGGATGCGCGGACGCGAGCGAGTTCGCATTGAACCCGATGACCGCGGTGCCGATCTCCGTGGTCCCGACCGCGATCGGGGTGACGTTCACGCCGAACGCGCGCGGCCTCGCGACGTGTCTCGTTCACGTCTACACGACCGGTACGATGACCGAGATCGGCAACTTCAATGTTCAGGGTACCGGCGTCGCGCCGGTGATCCAAGTGACGCCGAGCCCCGCCGTGTTCGGCAACGTCCGAGTCGCCGGCGGCAGCGCGTCGGTCACGTTCACGATCAAGAACGCGACGACCGATGCGGGCCAGAACCTCGTGATCCCGACCGGCGGCATCACGCTCGGCGGTACCGACGCCGGCGACTATTCGATCACGGCGCTGCCGACGCTGCCGACGAACATCGGGCCCGGCGGCAGCGTGACCACGACGGTGAAGTTCAACCCGACCGCGACCGGCGCACGCCCGGCCGAGCTCGATGTCGCGAGCAACGACCCGGGGACCGCGATCGATCGCGACACGCTCTCCGGCACCGGCACCGCCGCGTTGATCGACGTCACGAATGTCAGCTTCGGGACCCTGCTCGGTGGCGCGACCGGTCCGGGCTCGATCACGGTGTCGAACACCGCGATGATGGGCGGCACGAACCTGAACGTGTCGTCGGCGACGATCACCCAGTCTTCGACGTGGTTCTCGTTCACCGGCACGAACGGCTGCACCGCCGGAACGACGACGACGTGCAACTTCTCACCCACGATCGCGCTGGCGTCCGGCGCGTTCACCAACGTCGGCGTGCAGTGCCACCCGCCGAACAACGCGAACGCGACCCAGACCGCGATGGTCACGTTCACGAGCGATAGCGATCCCGGCGGCACGAACGTCGCGATGCTGTCGTGCACCGGGAACTCGCCGGACATCACGCTGACGATGCCGGCGACGACGCCGGTCGACTTCGGCACGGTCGAAGTGCGCCCCGCCAACACCAGCGCACCGATCACGCTGCAGTTCACGAACAGCGGTATGGCGACGCTCAACATCACGAACATCGCGCTGCCGGCGAGCCCGGACTTCGTCGTCACGAACGGCCCGTTTGGCGCGCAAACCACGCCGGTCCTCGCCGGAGCGACCGCGAGCTGGCAAGTCGAGTGTCAACCCACGACGTTCGGCACGCGCACGGGAACGTTCCAAGTCACGAGCGATGCGCAGAACGCGAGCACGCTCAACATCGGCCTGACCTGCGTCGGCAATCAAGCGATCCTCGCGGTGACATCGCCGACGTTCGGTGGCGTGCGCGAGGGCGACACGTCGACCAAGACGATCACGCTGACCAACAACGGCAACGTCGCGATCAACAACATCTCGTACATGTTCATGACCGCGGGGCTCGGCTACAGCGTGACCGCCCCGACGTTCCCGATCTCGACGTTGCTACCCGGCGCGGGCAACGCGATCACGGTGTCGGTGATGTTCGCTCCGCTCGCGGGCATGGACGGCGGCCCGGATAACCTCACGTTCAGCGGCACGTGGGGGACCGTGCCGACCGCGATCAGCGCGACCGCGAACTGCACCGGCACCGGCTTGAAGGCCGGCTGGGACGTCGCTCCGGCGACCGTCGACTACGGCGACATGCGTTGGGATGCGACGCAGTCGCTACCCTTCACGATCGAGCTGACCGATGCGACGCCGGTGATGATCACCGCGATCGACGTCGCGCCGACCGGAACGACGCCGTCCGGCGAGTTCCACCCGCCCTCGTCGATCAAGCACAACGGCACGACGGTCACGCTCCCGTTCCAACTCTCCGGCGTCAACGACTCGCTCGTCGTGATGATCCAAGCGGGCGCTGCCAACCAGCTCGGCGCGATGACGGGCACGGTCACGGTTCATAGCGATCTCGTCGGCATCCCGACCCGCACGGTCGCGCTCACCGCCAACTCGGTCGCGCCCGAGCTCGCGCTCAATCCCGGCGCGACCGTGCCGTTCGGTCCAGTCGACGTCGAAGGTCCGCCGCAACAGACCAACATCACGATCACGAACAACGGCGACGGCCCGCTCAACCTCGGTACGGTCACCGAGATGGGCGGCGGGAGCGCGCGCATCACGTTCCCGAATGGCCTGCCGACCGCGCAAGCCATCCCGGCCGGCGGCATGGTCACGATCGCGGTGATGTACCAGCCGACGCTGGTCGCGAATGACAGCGCCACGCTGATCGCGCCACTCACCGGCTTGTTCGGCGCGCCGCAGCCGATGAACCAGATGATCACGATCACCGGCCGCGGCATCAATCGCTTGATCCAGGTCGGCTCCACGCCGGGCTTCCCCGACACGTTCCGCAACCCGGGCACGGCGGCGCCCGTGATGCCGCTGCACGTTCACAACGGCGGCGAAGCTACGCTGTCGATCGGAACGGTGATGCTGT
>CAZDGY010000897.1:0-3088 GCA_964504685.1 uncultured Kofleriaceae bacterium
CATAGAGCCGGGCGACCGCTGGGTCCGCGACGACCACTCGCTGAGTCCCGATCGTCAACGTCTGATACGAGCGGGTCGTGCCTCCGATCGCGCCGGGAGCGACGCTCACCGCCGCGTTGTGCGCGCTGGCGAGCAATGCATCGGCGTCGTACCCGTCGGACGGGCACGTGACATGCCCGATGCGCAGCGTCGGGTTCGCGAGCTTGGCCCGAATCCGCCCGGCGATCGTCAACGCCTCGTCTTGCGTGGCCTCGGCGAGCAGGACGTGAAGCGCGTTGTCGCTGTCGGACCACGCCGCGGCATCGATCCGGCGCAGCTGATCGGCGACCATGTTCTCGGTGGCTCGGCGGTCGGCGATCGCATCGGACCACAGCAGACACAACACCGAGAACGCGCGCTCGTAGCGGACCGCGCGATCGCTCTCGTCCTCGACCCGCTGGCGAAGTGCGGGCCGGTCGAGCACCATCGCCGACGTGAGCGCCGCCGCGGTCGCGTGCAAGATCAGCGTCGTGTTGTGGATCGTGATGACGTCATTGGCGCTCAGCGTTTGCTCGGCCGAGATCCGGATACCGTTGACGTACGTGCCGCGCTGGGACGATTGATCCGCGACGGTCACGTGACCGTCGACGATCGTCAGGATCGCGTGCTGCCGCGAGATCGCGGCGTCGTCGATTCTCAGATCGGCGGCTTCGGAGCGCCCGACCGTCACCCGCCCCGTGGTCGGCAGCTGGTACATCCACGACGACGAGCCGCTGAACACCAACAGGTGCCGGCGCTCGATGCTCGGAGTGGCCGCGAGCTCATCGCGCGGCGCCACGGTATCGCTCTGCGTAGCTCCCCTCGGGGTCTTGTCCATAGGGGGGAATCGGCCGCTGGTAGCCACTTCGATTCTCAGCGGAACGCCAGGAACTTACAAGCCGGCGGCGAGTCACGATCCTTCGGATCGCGTCGCTCTCGAGGGCCGGCGGCTGAAGCCTCCGGAGGAGGCGCGTGCCTCCGGTCGATCGACATCATTCCGACACTTAGATGGCGAACCCCGTGGCCTACGAGGTGCAGAAAGCACCGACATGCGCCAGCCATCTAATCGCGTGCTCGAACGGCTCGCCTGCCGAGCGGCGGTCACGTGATCGTCGCCGCGCTGGTCGAGGTGCTCGACGGGCTCGCGCGCGGCCTGGTCGCGAGCGCGATTGCCGAGCACGTGCCGGGCACGAACGAGCGATGGCTCGCTGCAGCGGAGCTCGAGGTCGCGAGACCATGGCAGCAGAGCCAAACGCCGCCGACTCGTTTGTTGCGCGACGCGCTGGCTGCGCAGCTCACCTCGCGGCTCGAAACGCTCGAGACTCGCATCGCGCTGATGATCGACCGCGCGCTCGTGGCGGCGAGTCCGCGCGCGTTCGATCGCGTCACTGCGCTCGCACGGATCGCGAGCGACGCGACGGTCGTGCGGCGGTTTCGCGAGACGTCACAACTGTGACAAGCGCGCGGTTGAGACGCGCGCCCGCCGTGCCGCGTCTAGGGGCATGACTCAGCTGCGTTCCTGGCTCCTGTTCGCTACGAGCTCACTCCTCGCGATCGGCTGCACCGTGATCGGCCTCCCCGGACAGGCTGCGCCGCCAGCGCGCCAGGCGTCTGCACAACCGAGGGCCGCGTCCGCCCAGCCGGCACCTATGCGGACCACGGCGCCGAAATCCGCGGACGTCGAGATGCCCGCGATCATCGCGTGGGCAAAACAGTCGGCGAGCCAGAACCTCGACTGTCCGATGTCGCCGGAGCAAGCGGTCGCGATGACCGAGTATGCGCGCCGCGGGCTCCAAGGCCAACTCGTCGCGCAGATCGGCTGCGCGTGCGCGGTCGAGCTGACATGCGGAGGCTACGAGCGGCGCGGCTGCCCACCGGCGCAACGCTCCGGACGGCTCGTGGTCCACAACCTCGGAATGGCCGACGTTCACCGCGACGGCGACGCCGAGATGGCGCAGTGGGCAGACCGACTGTACGCGAGCCGCAACGCGCCGCTCGCGAAGCTGTCGCGCGCCACCGCGTTGCCGCCGGCGAACCGCGCGGCGTACCTGGCGACGATCGACACCGCGTCGTACATGGCGCAGTTCGAACAGGACAAGGTCAACCTCCAGAAGTACATGGACGACAAGCTGTGGAGCTCCCTGCCAGACGTCAGCTCGCACGCGCACGCGAACCTCGCGCTGCTCGAGAAACGCACGTGCGGCGACAAGAACGAGGCCGCCCGCGCGCTCGTCGCGCAAGTCGACGCGGTCGTTCGCGCGCACAAGAAGCAAACCGATGCGGCGTTCGCACTCGACGACAGGATCAACGCCGACCCGACGTGGAAGCGGCTCGACGCGCAAGAGAAGCAGCTCGGTTCACAACTCGAAGAGCTCGAGAGCGCGCAAGGAAGCGCCGACCAGATCTGCAGCACCTCCGCGCACGAGGCGTGGAAGATCTGTCGGACCAAGGCCCAGCTCGATGACGTGCGTTACCGCGCCGGCAAACGCATGGACGCGCTCGCAGGCAACAAGTAGCGCGCGGCCTGATACGCTCGCCCCGTGCGTACGCTCCAGCCGATCGATCTGAGCTTCTTCGACCGCGCTCCGCGCAAGATCGCCGCCACCGCGACCTTTCGCGCGCCACCGCAGCGCGTGTTCGATAGTTTTAGCGACCCAGCGCAGTGGGTGAAGTGGTTTCCGCTCATGAAGCGCGCGGCGTGGATCCAAGGTGCCGGCGGCGTCGGCAGCGAACGCGAGGTCGCATTGACCGCGCTCGGCGTGTTTCGCGAACGAATGATCGCCTGGGAGCCGGGCGTGCGCTTCGCGTTCACGATGTTCGAATCGACCTCGCCGATGGCGAACCAGCTCGGCGAGGATTATCGGCTGTCGCCCGACGGCGCGGGCACGCGGCTCGATTGGGTGATGGCCGCGACGCCGACCGGGTTCGGCAAGGTCGCGTGGTTGCCGACGCGCGCGCTCATGCTGTCGATCTTCAAGCGCGGCGGCGCCAAGCTCGACACTTTGCTCGGCTAGCGCGACAGCGGTGTCGCGTCTGCGGCCAGCGTGACGGCGTTTCAGCGTTCGAAGGT
>CAZDGY010000898.1:0-3083 GCA_964504685.1 uncultured Kofleriaceae bacterium
ACATGTACCGTCCCCACGCCGCGCGCGAGGACACCGTGCTGTTTCCGGCGCTACGCGGCCTCGTAGGTGCGAAGGCCTACGCGGAGCTCGGCGATCAATTCGAAGACAAGGAGAAGGAGATGCTCGGAGACCACGGCTTCGAGCATGCAGTCGCTGATGTGGCCAAGCTCGAGCAAGCGTTTGGGGTCGACGATCTCGCTAAACTGACCGCATGACGGTAGCCGAGTCCGATGCGCCGTCGCCGACTCCACCGGCGACGTTGCGCGAGCTCGCCTGGTTATTCGGCAAGCTCGGATTTACCGCGTTCGGCGGCCCCGCCGCCCACATCGCGATGATGGAGGACGAAGTTGTCCGTCGCCGGCGATGGATGACGCGCGAGCGGTTCCTCGATCTGCTCGGGGCGACGAACCTGATCCCCGGGCCGAACTCGACCGAGCTGGCGATCCACATCGGCCACGATCAGGCGCGGTGGCGCGGACTGATCGTCGCGGGTGTGTGCTTCATCGTTCCGGCGGTCGCGATCGTGACCGCGATCGCATGGAGCTACGTGCGGTTCGGCGCGTTGCCGCAGTTCATGGGCGTGATGTACGGGATCAAGCCGGTGATCATCGCCGTCGTGATCCAGGCCTTGTGGGGGCTCGGTAAGTCAGCGGTCAAGACGCCGTTCCTCGCGGTGGTCGGCGCGGCGGCGGTCGCGGCCACGGTGGTCGGGGTCAACGAGCTGCTCGTGCTCGCCGGTGCCGGCGTGATGGTCGCGAGTGGACGCGGCGTTGGTGCGCGAGTCGCGTCGTCTTGGGTTCCGCTGCCGCTGCTCGGCGCCGGTGCGACCAGCGCGACCACGGCTGCTTCGTTCGGTCTGTGGCCGTTGTTGTTGTTCTTCCTGAAGGTGGGCTCGGTGCTATTCGGCAGCGGCTACGTGCTCCTGGCGTTTCTGCGTAGCGATCTGGTCGAGCATCTTCATTGGCTGACCGAGTCGCAGTTGCTCGACGCGGTCACGGTCGGGCAGGTCACGCCCGGCCCCGTGTTCACGACCGCGACGTTCATCGGCTACATCCTCGGCGGTGCAGCCGGCGCAGGCGTCGCGACGATCGGGATCTTCTTGCCGGCGTTTCTGTTCGTGGCGGTGAGCGGACCGCTGGTGCCGAGGCTCCGTCGCTCCAAGATCGCGGGCGCCGTGCTCGATGGCGTCAACGTCGCATCGCTCGCGCTGATGGCCGTGGTCACGGTTCAGCTCGGCCGCGCTGCCATCATCGACGTGCCGACCGCGATCCTCGCTGGCGCGGCTGCGGTCGTGTTGATCCGATACCGCCTGAACGCCGCCTGGCTCGTCCTCGCAGGCGCCGTTGTCGGTGCGGTGGTCACGTACGCGCTTTGGTGACGAGATCGCCGTGCAGACGCGTTGACGCACGATCGAAAACTTCCCAGAGTCGACGGATGAAGAAGCTATCGGTCGTGTTCGTTGCCGCGCTGTCGCTCGCCGCGTTCGGTTGCAAGAAGAAGGACGCCGACAGCGGTAGCGGCAGCGGGAACGCTGCAGGTAGCAGCAGCAGCGCTAGCGGAGGTGGCGGCGGCGACTGCAGCGCCGCTATCGCCAACAGCATGGCGGTCTCGAAGGCCGACATGGCAAAGGCGCCCGGGATCGACGACACGGTGCTCGCGAAGATGCACGACCTCGCGGTCAAACACTGCACCGATGACAAGTGGCCCGACGACGCCATCAAGTGCATGGTCGGCGCGAAGACCCAGGTCGAAGCGCAAGGGTGCTACGGCAAGCTGACGCCGGAGCAGCAAGACAAGATGAGCAAGGCGTTGATTCACCTCATGACTCCGCCGGCGGACGCCGCGGGATCCGGAACCGCGCCGGCCGCAGCGCCGGACAGTGGCTCGGCAGGCAGCGCCGCCGCGCCCAAGTAGGGCAGCGGCGTGTCAGGATTGCGCGATGAGAGTCGCGGTTGCGTCGCTGGTCGTCATCGTCGCACGGGGCGTGACTGCGGCACCGCCGCGTTGTGAGTTTCCGCGCGCGACCGCGACACCGGCAGTCGCGATCGCACCGGCGAGCTGTCATCGGGCTTCGGCCGCGGACGGCGCCGCCGTTCGCGCCGAAATCACCAAGCAATATGAGCCCGAGCACACCGGCGGCAGGGCCGAGATCAAGCTCGACTGCGACGGCCTAGGGGCGCGCATCGTCGACATCGTGATCGAGACCGGCGGCGGGCATGGGGGCTCGCTCGGGTTGTGGCACGCACAACTGCGGGGCGATGGCCGCTACGACGTGCGTGGTATCGCGTACCAAGGCGACTCGATGATCGGCCATGCCGCGACTCCGCCGTATCAGCTCGCGAGCGGCGTCGTCGCGTTGCCCGAGCTCGCACGTGCGCGCGCGGCGCTCACCGCGATCGTGAGCGAATCCGACCCGCCAACACCGACTGGCACGTTCGGCCTCAGCGGCACCTGGAGCTCGCGCGATTTTCACGTGCTCGTGAGCATGACCGACGAAGCCGGTCGCACGGTCGAGCGCCAGTACACCGGGTACGCCGGATCGGGCGAGCAGAACCGTACTCTCCCGCTCGAAGTCGCCGTGCAATCGCTCGGCCCGATCGTCGCGTTACCGACGTCGGCGGGGACGGCGAATGACGACGACCGCGCGCTATTTGCCGCGCGATTCACCGCGGCGGTCCCGCACTTCGACGAGCAGTTCTACTGGTGGGTGATGGAGCGCTACGTCGATCTCGCGCGCTTCCTGGGCGATGACCGCGCGATCGAAGGCTTGCTAACCCGGATGACGATCGGTAAATCAGATCGCTCGAAGGTCGACGCGCGCGTGAATGCGTTAGCGGCGCTCGCAAAGATCACGGGTTGGGACGCGCGGAACAACGCGTCTGTCGAAAGCGCCGCGAAGGCGTACCTCGCGACCTGCAAGCCGCGCTAGACGACGCGGCGCCGCGCACAGCGTGCGATTGCGCCTCGCGCGGAAGTGAAGCTCGCGAGATCGCCGTGCGCACGCGTTGACGTACGATCGAAAACTTTCCAGAGTCTCCGCATGAAGAAGATCTCGGTCATCTTTGTTGCGGCTCTCTCGCTCG
>CAZDGY010000899.1:0-3082 GCA_964504685.1 uncultured Kofleriaceae bacterium
GTCGGCATCGAAGCAGGTCGCGCGGAAGTCTTCGTCGTCTTGGCCGCTGAGCACCGACACCCACACCGCCGAGCCGTGCAGCTCCTTGAGCCTTCGCACGACCTCGAGGCCGCTCGTCGGCATATCGAAGTCGACGAGCGCCAGATCGGGCGGCGTCGTTTCGGCGAGCGCGATCGCGGGCTTGCCATCCTCGGCGGTCATCACGTGGAAGCCGACCCGAGATAGCGCGTTCGCGATCGCGCGGCGGACGCGTGGATCGTCGTCGACGACGAGGATGCGGACCCCCGCCAGCTGAGGCACCGGGTGGGCCCCCGACATCGATGTGGTCGGTTCCGGGGGATCCAGCAGGCTAGCGATCGCGTTCGACACGCCAATGGGCTTTGCGAGCGACGTGCCAGCAACGGTCGGCGCGCTCACGAGAGTTAGCCGCAGTGAGTGCCGCGTTACGTCAAACTCGCCGACACTTCACGGCACCGGGGTCCGGCCGAATCTCTCGGTGATGCCGAGTAGCGCCGCGCAAGTTCTGTCGTCAGCTGCACCCTCGCCGCCGGTCGCAGTGGTCGATGCGGTGCTCGATGCCGTGATCGCGTCCGACGCCGACTTCGTGTGGATCGAACCGGTGCCGATGGCCGAGGAGCTCTATCTCATCTCGATCGAGAGCCAGGGTCAGGTGATCGCGACCGCATCGATCGATGCGCTGCTCGCGCTGTCGGTGATCGCTCGGTTAGCGTTCTTGTCCGGAGTCGATCTGACCGCACCGACGGTCGCGACCGGTACTGCGCGGGTCAAGGCGCGCGGGCGCGAGCGCGACGTGGTCTGCACATTGCGGCCGGGCACCGAGCTGCGCGCCGAGGTGATGATCGTCAAACGCGGGCCGCGACTCGTCGCGACCGAGCTAGTCGACGAGCTCACCGACGGAGAGCGCATCGGTCACTATCGCATCGTCGAACGACTGGGGGCAGGCGGGATGGGCAGCGTGTACGAGGTCGAGCACGTCACGCTCGGTCGGCTCTATGCGCTAAAGGTCTTGCATCGCAGCGTGCTCGAGCGCGATCCGCAAAGCGTCGATCGGTTCCTGCGCGAGGCGAGGGCGGCGTCGCGGATCCAGCATCGCCACATCGTCGACGTGTTCGACTTCGGGTTCGTTCCCGACGGCCGGCCGTACTTCGTGATGGAGATGCTGCCGGGCATGAGCCTCGCGGATCTGATCGACGACGCGGCGCTCGAACCGGCGCGCGCCCTCGAGATCGCGCGTCAGCTCGGTGAAGCGCTCGCGTCGGCTCACGAGCACGGCGTGATTCACGCCGACGTGACGCCGTCGAACGTGCTGGTGACCGAGGTCGACGACAAGACCATCGTCAAGCTCGTCGATTTTGGCCTCGCCGAGCTGCGCGAACCGAACGTCGTCCCGGGCGAGCCGGTATCGAGCGACTTCGTGCTCGGTACGCCGTGCTACGTGTCGCCGGAACAGCTGCGCGGCATGGCAGTGACCGAGCGCTCCGACCAATACGCGCTCGGCGTTGTGCTCTACGAGATGATCGTCGGCAAACCGCCGTTCACCGACAACAATCTGCGCGCGCTGTGCATGAAGCACATCAACGATCCGGTGCCCGACGTGCACAGCAAGTTTGGCCCGGTGCCGGCGGAGCTGTCGAAGTTCATCCAGCGCTGCATGGCGAAATCGCCGTCGGCGCGTTATCCGAACACGCGCGCGATGCTCGGCGATCTCGACGTCGTGACCAAGCTCGTCGAGCGGCGCGGCTGGCGTCGTTGGCTCACGACCTAAAGGCGAAACCCCTATGCCCGATGACCCTCCCGCCGCGCCACTCCCTGTCGTCGTGTGTGTCGACGACGATCCCGAGATGCTCGCCGCCTTGCTGCGCACGCTGCGCAAGATGCCGATCGAGCTGATCTCGACGTGCGAGCCCGCGCAAGCCCTCGCGTGGGTCGGCGAACGAGACGTCGCGGTGCTCGTGTCCGACTACGAGATGCCGATGATGAACGGCGCCGAGCTCGCCGCAGCTGCGCGCCGGACCCGACCGGAGACGGTCCGCGTGCTGATGACCGGCCGGCAAACGCTCGACACCGCGGTCGACGGGATCAATCAAGGCGAGGTGTATCGCTACGTCCAGAAGCCGTTCGATCCGAAGCGGATGGTCCAGGTCGTTACCGAGGCGATCGAGCGCCATCGCGAGCTGGTGTCGGTGTCGGGCGAGCGCGATCGCGCCGTACGCCGCGAGCGAATCGTCGCCGAGCTCGAGTCCGAGCATCCGCGCATGACGCAGATCGTGCGCGAGGCCGACGGGACCTACATCGTGCCCGTCACGTCACACTCGGCGGTCGCCGGGCTCGGCCTGGACGCGATCGTCGCGCTCGCGGGGCGAGCGTGATGGCGGAATTGACGGCGAGCCGCAGCCGTCGCGCCGCTAACCGCGCGGCACCCCAGCGATCTCGTGCGGCATGGTCGTTGCTGATGGAGACCACTAACCATGTCCGATGAGCCCGCCGTCAAACCGCCTGAAGCGGCGAAGAGCAAGACCTCTAAAGTCGTGCTCGCCTTGCTCGTGCTCAATCTTGGAGCGAGCGGCTTCGGTGTGTTCAAGCTGCTCACCGCGACTACCGCCGAGGCAGCGACCGCCGCGAAAGAGCCGCCACCTCCGACCAACGAGGTCACCGGCCCGGTGACGAGCTTCGACCCGTTCGTGGTCAACCTCGACGAGCCCGGCACGTCTCGCTACTTGAAGGTCACGCTGCAGGTCGAGCTCGAGTCGGCCGAAGCGGCCGAAGCGGTCGAGAAGAGCAAGCAGCTCATTCGCGACACGATCCTCAGCCACCTGTCGGGCCTGCACGTCAAAGACACGCTCGGCGCCGAAGCGAAAGACAAGATCCGCACCGAATTGATGACGCGCGTCGAGAAGGTCCTCGGCAAGAACAAGATCAAGCGGATGTTCTTCCAAGAGTTCGTCGTCCAGTAACGAGCAAATCATGGCGAAGCCCATCACCATTGGACGCCCCGTCGGCCCCGGCGAACCGCCGTTTATCGTCGCGGAGCTATCGGCAAATCATCTCGGCAGCCTCGATC
>CAZDGY010000900.1:0-3078 GCA_964504685.1 uncultured Kofleriaceae bacterium
TCGCCGGTGCCGTCGCTGATCCGGTCGCCGGTGCCGTCGCTGATCCGGTCGCCGGTGCCGTCGCTGATCCGGTCGCCGGTGCCGTCGCTGATCCGGTCGCCGGCGCCGTCGCTGATCCGGCCGAGCCGCCGAGCTCGGCACTCAAGCCCGCGGAGAATCCGCCAGCCGAGCCCTTCGCGGTCGTCGCGGCGACCGGCTTTGCTTCGTCGACTGGTTTCGCATCGCCGCCGGAGGAGCACGCGCCGGCCACGACGATGACTGCAACAGCTCTGCGAATCACGCACGGTAAACGTAACCCGAAAAAGGTAACGAGCGACGACTACGTGGTCGTCGCTCGTTGGATAGGTGGCCCCAGGCACCCGCTATGTCCGCTACCGTTGCTCCCTTCCGGGCCTGGCGGGGTTCACAGCCGTCGCGTCACCCGGGACCATAAAAACTCACGCAAGTACTGTTCGGCGGAGGGAGAGGGATTCGAACCCTCGGTACCTTGCGATACACACGATTTCCAATCGTGCACCTTCGGCCACTCGGTCACCCCTCCTTGGAATCGACAGTCGCAGCTCGAAACGGAGAGACCGGCCGAGGGAGCAAAATCAGAAGTCAGAAATCAGGGAGCAGGGATTTTTTGCGGAGGAGGAGGGATTTGAACCCCCGTTGCTTGCGCAAATCTGATTTCGAATCAGACACCATCGGCCACTCGGACACTCCTCCAGAAACTAAGGCTCGTAGCTCGGTCCGCGGCGAAGCTCGGCAAAGAACCTCGTGAGCTCCGCGGAGCATTCGGCGGCGAGAACTCCGCCGACTACCTCGACGCGGTGATTGAGTCGAGGGTCGGTGACTAGTTGAAACAGCGTGGTCACCGCGCCGGCTTTGGGATTCGTGCAGCCGAACACCAATCGTTTGACGCGGGCGTTGACGATCGCGCCCGCGCACATCGAACAGGGCTCTTGCGTGACGACCAACGTCGCCTCGACTCGCCAGTGCCCGAGCTGTTGCGCCGCATCGCGGAGCGCGACCACCTCGGCGTGAGCAGTGGGGTCGCGATCGAGCTTGCGGCGATTACGCCCTCGACCGATGATCGCACCGTTCGCGACGATGACCGCACCGACCGGCACGTCGCCCGTCGCGGCAGCTGCTCGCGCCTCTTCGAGCGCGACCGTCATCCATCGTTGATCATCGTCGAGAGGCATCGCGGATCCGAGAGGGGTCGAACCTCTAACCCCCGGTTCCGTAGACCGGTGCTCTATCCATTGAGCTACGGATCCTCACAGCGTGGAGAGAGAGGGATTCGAACCCTCGGTACCAGAATCCCCAGTACGCCGGTTTAGCAAACCGGTGCCTTCAGCCACTCGGCCATCTCTCCTCGGCAGTCGGTGCCAAACCATAGCGCGTGTCGCCGGCGCGACACCCGCTTAAGATACTTGCGTGAGACTATTCGATTATCAAGCCTAGCGGAGGAGGAGGGATTCGAACCCCCGGAGCTTGCGCTCGGCGGTTTTCAAGACCGCTGCCTTCGACCACTCGGCCACTCCTCCAGGCGGTCCTAGAGGCAGGGCGGCAGTATAGGGATCCGAAACGCCTTGTAAAGCGCGATCGAGGGACAACTTTCTCCGGCCGAGAAGTTGTCAAAGTGAACACCGTCCCCAGCTAAGCCGCGATCACTGAACGGCTTTGTGTGAACGCTTAGTTGTCAAAGTGAACACCGTCCCCGGTTAAGGCTTTGGGATCTCTGAGATCCCGACGTACGGCACGAGCGCGGCCGGGATGCCGACGGATCCATCGGCTCTTTGGTACTGCTCGAGGATCGCCACGAGCGTGCGACCGATCGCGATGCCCGAGCCGTTGATGGTGTGGACCGGGCGCGGTTTGTCACCTGCGGCGGGCCGATAGCGGATCTTTGCGCGGCGGGCCTGGAAGTCCTCGAAGCAGGAGCACGACGAGATCTCGCGATAGGCGTCTTGGCCGGGAAGCCAGACTTCGAGGTCGTAGGTCTTCGCCGCGGTGAAGCTAAGATCCGCGGTGCACAACGTCACGACGCGGTAGTGCAACCCGAGGCTTTGCAGCACGCGCTCGGCGTCGTTGCGCAGCGCATCGAGCTCCGCGTAGCTGGTGTCCGGCGTCGTGAACTTCACGAGCTCGACTTTGTCGAACTGGTGCTGGCGGATCAGACCGCGGGTATCCTTGCCGTGAGCACCAGCTTCGGCGCGAAAGCATGGCGCGTAGGCCGCGTATTTTCTCGGCAGCGTGCCGGGCTCGAAGATCTCGTCGGCGTGCAGGTTCGTGACTTGGACTTCCGCGGTCGGCGACAAGAACAGGTCGTTGTCCGGATCGTGGTCGGGGCTCGGCGGCAGTGCGAGCCGAAACAGGTCGACTTCGAACTTCGGTAGCTGGCCGGTGCCGCGCAACGACGCGCGCCGGATGATCGCGGGCGGCCAGATCTCGTCGTAGCCGGCGGCGATGTGGAGATCGAGCATGTAGTTGATGAGGCCGCGAGTCAGCTTGGCGGCCGCACCGCGCAACACGGTGAACCGCGCGCCCGCGATCTTTGTCCCGGCCGCGAAGTCGAGGATGCCGAGCGCCTCGCCGAGCTCCCAATGGGGCTTCGGCGTGAACGCGTAGCTCGGTTTGTCTCCCCACACGTGCAGCACCGGATTGTCGGCTTCGCTCGTGCCGACCGGCACGCTCGCGTGCGGCGCGTTCGGGATCGTCATCAGCCGATCGGAGCTCTCGAGCTCGATCGCGCCGAGCTCGGCTTCGCCGTCTTTGATGTTTCCGGACAACGTGCGCAGCTCGTCGCGCGCGGACGCGAACTCCGGCGACTTTTTGTCGAGCTTGGCCATCCGCTCGTTGGCCGCGTTGCGCTGCTGGCGTAGGGTGTCGAGATCGCCTTGCAGCTTGCGGCGACGTTCGTCGAGGCCCTTCCAGGCGGCTACAGCCGTGGCAACATCGCCTCCGCGGCGCAGCACGTCATCCATCCGGGCTGGGTCGAGCATGCCGTACCTTATGTCAGGAAATAGCAATGATCGAGGGGGGTTGGCGCCGGGTTTAACGGCGGCACCAACGTCGGGGTCAAACGCA
>CAZDGY010000901.1:0-809 GCA_964504685.1 uncultured Kofleriaceae bacterium
CGGCGAGATCGACCTTCGCATTCGGCAGCGGATCGTCGAGATAGTCTTCCAGCGCGGAGACGAGCTCTGCGGTGTGGCCGACCGTCGCATGCACGCGTGCGCGATCGCCCGGGAGCACCGCGAAGCGCAACGGCAAGTGCGCGCGGCCGACCGTGCCACCGTCGACGAGCTCGAACGGGCCGACCGCGATCGCGACGAGGTACGGCGGCAGCGGCCGCGTCGGCATGAAGTGAACCTCGTGACGGCCGTCGCCAAGCTCGCGGTCGGTCGTTTGCGGCGCGTTCGACAACGCGACCAGCCCGGTCGGCGCCACGATCGTTACGGTCCACGGCGTCTTCCACCGCGGCTCGTCGAAGCACGGCACGATCCGGCGCGCGAAGATCGATTCGGCCTGCGAGTACAAGAACCACTGCTCGGCGAAGCTTTGGCGGAACAGGCCCTTCCACTCGGCCCCGATCCGGCCGACGTAGTCGAGCTCGACCGTGAGCTCGCCCGCGGGTAACGGCCGATCCGCAACGAGTGCGCGCACCTCTCCCGTGCCGGCGACTGCATGGAGCTCGCCGATGCCGGTCGCGGTGACATGGTCGATGTCGAGATCGACGGCGTGCAGCCAGATCCGATCGCTCGGCGCCGCGAGGCGGATGCGAATCGCGACATGGCCGCGGAACGTCGGGCGATCCGGATCGACTTCGAGCCGCAGATCGTACGACAGCGGCACGACGCCATCGGGCAAACGACCCGCGACGAGGCCCGGCGCGACCGACGCGGCCGTCACCGGCTCCGCAGGCGGCAACACGCTCGTCGGTGCC
>CAZDGY010000901.1:819-3074 GCA_964504685.1 uncultured Kofleriaceae bacterium
ATCGCGCTTACGCCGTCACGATCGCGAGCAGGCGATCGGTGTCGACTTGATCGCCGACCGCGACGTGAAGCTCGCGCACCGTGCCCGCCTCGCCCGCCCGCACGGTGTGTTCCATCTTCATCGCTTCGAGCACGACGAGCGCAGCGCCGGCGGCGACCACCTGCCCAGCCGCAACTAGCACTTTGACGACCTTGCCCGGCATCGGTGCGATCAACGCGCCGCTCACCGCCGCGACGTTTGCATCGGGGAACCGCGGGCGCTCGACGAGCGCGAGTTGCGCGCCATCGTGCAATACCCAACACCGCGCACCGTCGGAGCTCACGCGCGCGTGCCGGCGGTGACCGCCGTGTTCGACGAACCACAGTCGATCGCCATCGACGTTGAAGCTCGACACGTGTGTCGTCTTGCCACCGATCGCGATGTCGATCGAGTCTGGCGCGGCGCCCGGCCGATAGCCGAGCTCGATCGTGGCCCCGCCGATATCGTACGTGATCAGCTGGTCCGCAAACCGGACGTTGCGCCATCCCGCCGGCGCGAGCGCGTGCGGATCGCGGCGGCGCGCGATGCCGCACAGCGTTGCCGCGATCGCGGCGGTGCGCAGGCGATCGAGGCCCGGCGGCTTGGCGGCGAGCTCGCCCGCGTGGGTCTCAAGGAAGTGCGTGTCGAGCTCGCCGGCGAGGAATGCGGGGTGCGCGAGGATGCGCGCGAGCTGCTCGCGATTGGTCACGACCCCGGGCAGCCAGGTCTGCTCGAGCGCGCGCCGCAATTGTTGCGCGGCTTCGGCGCGAGTCGGCGCCGACGCGATCAGCTTGCCGATCATCGAGTCGTAGTGGATGCCGATCTCGCTACCTGCCGCGACCCCGATCTCGGCGCGGATGTCGCTTGGAATATCAGCGGCAAGCACGTGCCCGGTCGTCGGCAGGTACTCGCGGTCCGCATCCTCTGCGCACAGCCGAACTTCGATTGCCCAGCCGCGCTGTGGCGGGATCGCCGGCACGCGCTCACCGCGCGCGATCCGGATCTGCTCGCGCACGAGATCCAAGCCGGTGACGAGCTCGGTCACCGGATGCTCGACCTGCAGCCGCGTATTGACCTCGAGAAAATAGAAGCTCGCGGCGGAATCGAGAATGAACTCGACCGTACCCGCGCCGACGTAGCCGACTGCCTTGCCGAGCGCGACCGCAGCGGCGCCCATCTTCGCGCGCAGCGCGTTGTCGACCGCAGGCGATGGCGATTCCTCGACGATCTTCTGATGGCGACGCTGGATCGAGCACTCGCGCTCGTAGACGTGGACGACGTCGCCGTGCGTGTCGCCGAGGATCTGAATCTCGACGTGGCGCGGCCTCTCGACATAGCGCTCGAGTAACAGCGAATCGTCGCCGAACGCACTCGCTGCCTCGCCGCGCGCGCGCTCGAGTGCCTCGGCGAGCTCGGCCTCGCGCCGGACGATGCGCATGCCCTTGCCGCCGCCGCCGGCCGCGGCCTTGACGAGCAGCGGATAGCCGACCTCCGCCGCATGCTTTGCGAGATCGCGATCGTCGCCGAGATATCCCGGGACGATCGGCACGCCGGCTTTGTCGGCGATCCGCTTGGCCGCCTGCTTGTTGCCGAGCGAGCGAATCACATCCCCCGGCGGGCCGACGAACACCAAGCCGCTATCGGTGACTGCCTCTGCGAACTGCGCGTTCTCGGCAAGGAACCCGTAGCCCGGATGGACCGCGTCGGCGCCGGTCACTCGCGCCGCGTCGAGAATCGCGGCAATCGCCAAGTACGATTCGCGCGCGGGCGCCGGCCCGAGTCGAACCGCCTCGTCCGCAAACCGGACATGCGGCGCATCGCCATCGGCATCCGAGTACACCGCGACCGTCGCGATGCCCATCGCACGCGCGGTCCGCATCACGCGCAGCGCGATCTCTCCGCGATTCGCGACGAGCAGCTTGCGCATTAGTGGCGAAACACTCCCCACGAGGTCGTGCCATGCACCGGTGCCGAGTACGCGGCCGACAACGCGATCGCGACGACGGTGCGGGTATCGCGCGGGTCGATGATGCCGTCGTCCCAGATCCGCGCGGTCGCGAAGTACGGGTCGCTCTCTTTTTCGATCTGCTGTTCGACCATCGCCTTGCCGACCGCGAGCTTCTGCTCGTCGACGGTCTCGCCGCGCTTGGCCGCAGCGTCGCGCTGGATGATGTCGAGCACGCCGGCGAGTTGCTTCGCGCCCATCACTGCGATGCGATGGTTCGGCCACGTGAACA
>CAZDGY010000902.1:0-3070 GCA_964504685.1 uncultured Kofleriaceae bacterium
ACGGCTAAACAACCTTTCGTTACTTCGCTTCCGCTACTTTTCAGGTGGGCCCACCTGGGCTCGAACCAGGGACCAACCGGTTATGAGCCGGCCGCTCTAACCGACTGAGCTATGGGCCCGCTTCGTGGGATGCCACTCGTTGTGGAACACCGCACGAAACGCGAGGGGGACACTATCAGGTTAATGAAAAACGACAACTCCCCTCGCCGATATCGCCGCTATACTTCCAGGCGATGCGTCTGCCGAATTTCCTTCGCGTGATCACCGTTCTCGGCGCCTGCGCGGCAGCTCTGGGATCGGCATCGTCGTCTTCGAACTCCCCCACGCCGGCGACCGCGGGCAGCGGTCAATACGGCGCGAACAGCCCGCCGCCTCCACAGCAGATGGATCCGAACGTTGCGCTCGGGCTGTGGCGCTCGACGTTCGGCGCGGTGAAGATCGAGCCCGACAACAATCGCGGCGGTGCACAGGCCGGCGCGGTGCAAGGCGTCTGGGTTTATCAGCGCCAGGGCCAAGACGTGATCGGATACTTCTCGGGCAGCCTGCGCGGCAACGTCATGGACTTCAAGTGGCAGGAGCCAGCGAACCCGCCGCTCATCGGCGAAGGGTTCTTGGTGTTCGACGTCAACGGTCGTCAGTACTCGGGCCGATGGTGGAGCGAGCGCCACGATCGCGTCGGCGATTGGAACGGTTGGCGCCAAGGCGCCGATCAAGGCCAAGGGCCGCCGCCGCAAAACGGTGGGCAGACCTACGGCGCATATCCGCAGCAGCCGGCGCAACCGCAGCCAGGCTATCCGCAACAGCAACCGTATCCGCAGCAACAGCCGTATCCGCAGCAACAGCCGTATCCGGGCCAGGCGTATCCGCCTCCGCAGCAGCAGCCGTATCCGCCGCAGGGCAACCCGCAGCAACCGCAACAGCAGCCGTATTATCCGCCGCCGCAACAGCAGCAGCCGTATTACCCGCCGCCGCAACCGCAGCAGCCGCCAGCGCAGCAACCGCCGCCGCCGCGCTCGTACTACTGAGAGAACGGCGAGAATCGAGCGGCGCGGTGGTAGCGTGCACCATGCGCGCGCCAGTGTTCTTGTTCGCGATCGCGGCATGCGCCGGCTCGGCCGCGCCAGCTGACCACTCGCAGCCGACGAGAATGGCCGCGACACCGTCGCCGCCGAGCGCACCAGGGCCTGCCGCGGCAGTCACGCTGTCGGCCGCCGACGTCGATGGTGCAGCGGCCGCAGCTACCGCGAAACAGTACCTGCGAGCGGTGGCCGCCAAGAGCTGGAGCGACGTGTGCGTCACGCGCGCTAGTAGCGACCGCAAAGAGTTGGCGCGACTAGCGGGCACATGCGAAGCCGCGATGAGTGGGAGCTTGAAGGATCAGCCGGTCTCGCTGTTCCAGACCGCCGAGATCGGCGCGCGACGACGACGCGGCGACATCATCGCGCTCGATGTGGTGCAGCCTGGTCAGACGGCGCCGGTTACCACCCTGCTTGCCGCGCACGAGGGCAGTGAGTGGCTGCTCGTCGATCTGCCGGACGACCAATCGTTCTAGAGCAGCGCTCGCGCGAGCTGCTCTAGATCGACGTCGCCGTCGTAGACGTGCACCGCGGGGCCGCGCATCTTGACCTCGGTCATGCCGGGCGACACGCGGATCGTCAGCGTTCCGCCGGGTAGCGCGACCTCGACCGGCTGATCTTCGTCGCACTTTCCGTTGAGGACCGCGGCGACGACGGTCGCGCAGGCGCCGGTGCCGCATGCGAGCGTGAGACCGCAGCCGCGCTCCCACACGACGAGCTCGATGTGGCGGCGGTCGCGAACGCACGCAAACTCGGCGTTGGTGCGTTGCGGGAACCACGGATGGAGCTCGACCAGCGGGCCCGCGGATGCAGCGAGTTGTTGAGCTTCGGCGAGCGAGGCGACGAACGCGATCGCATGCGGATTGCCCATCGACACGCACGTGATCGCGCGGTTGGGGTGACCCGGGATTTCGATCACCTGCTCGACGCAGCGCTCGTCGGCCGGCCCGGTCATCGGGATCTCGCCGCGGGTCAGCCGAGGCGCTCCCATCGCGACCGTGACGCCGCCGGGCTCGAGCTCGCACACGAGCACGCCGGCACCGGTTTCGATCGCGAGCTCGTTCGAGGTCACCCCGAGCCGGTCGTGGAGCTCTTGCGCGACGCAGCGAATGCCGTTGCCGCACATCTCGGCCTCGCTGCCATCGGCGTTGAGCACGCGCATGCGCGCGATCGCAGTCGCGGATGGCAGGATCGCGAGCACGCCATCGCCGCCGACTCCGAACCTGCGATCGCACAGAGCGCGGACCGCGGTTGGGTTCTGGGCGGCGGCGGCGATCGCGGGCGCGGCATCGCGCAGATCGACGACGAGGAAGTCGTTACCGATGCCGTGATACTTCGCGAACCGCACGGCTAAACCGTAGCATCGGTTTCGGCGCGGCGCGCGCTACGGCGTCGTCGGGGCGGCGGATCCCGACGGAGCGTCGGTCTTTGCGGGCGCAGCGGCCGGCGCTTTGGCCGCGTCGGCCTTCGGCGTGTCGGTCTTTGCGGGCGCAGCGGCCGGCGCTTTGGCCGCGTCGGCCTTCGGAGCGTCGGTCTTCGGCGCGTCGGTCTTCGGCACGTCGGCCGGGTTCGGCTTCATCGACGGCGGCGGAACCATAGTTGGCGCCGCCGACCCCGAGCCGGACGAAGGCGGCATCGACAGATCTTCGAGGTCGAGCGTCGCCGAGCCGTTCGCGCTACCCGACGAGCCACTGCCCGCACCGGAGCCAGCCGAGCCGCTGCCGGCGCCCTTGGTCGCGGCCTCGACCGCCTTGGCCTTCGCCGCGTCCTTTTTGGATTTCGCCGCATCGTACTGCTGCTCGTCTTCGGCGAGCGGATCGGCCGAGCCATGGCTCGCGACGTACGCGAGCACCATCGACGTGAGCATGAAGATCGTCGCGGCGGACGCGGTCAGCCGGCGCAGGAACGAGGAGCCACCGCCGCCGCCGAACACGGTCTGCGTGTTACCGCCGCCGAAGGCGCCGCCCATGCCTCCGCCCTTGCCCGACTGCAGG
>CAZDGY010000903.1:0-3068 GCA_964504685.1 uncultured Kofleriaceae bacterium
GCGCGATCGCTTGCGGCGTCGCGCCGGTGAAGCAACGTTGGCCGGTGACGAGCTCGTACGCGAGCACTCCGAGCGCGAACACGTCGGTCGCGGCGGCGGTCGCTTCGCCTGCGAGCTGCTCCGGCGCGAGGTACGCGATGCGCTGCGCGAGCCGAGTGACGTCGGCGGGGCGCGGCGGCAGCGTCGCGGCGAGGATGCCGAAGTCGGTGACCTTCACGTCACCCTCGGCGGTGACGATGATGTTCGTCGGCGCGATGCCGAGGTGTGTGAGCCCGCGACCGTGCGCGTAGCCGACTGCGCGCGCCGCTTGCGACACGACAGCGAGCGCACCACCGGCCGGCAACGGGCCGCCCATCAGTTTCGCTTCGGCAGCGAGTCGCATCGCATCGAGACCGGCGACGTACTCGATCGCTACGTAGGTCTGGCCTTGCGCGACGCCGAACTCGCTCATCCGAGCGATCCGCGGATGCTCGAGGCTGCCGTACTGGCGCGCCGCACCCGACAGCGCCTGCGCGGTCGCCGCAGTCGAGGTGAGCTCGGGCAGGAATTTCTTGATCGCGAATTGCCGCTCGAACCCGGCGACGCCGAATACTTTCGCGCGCGACACCGAGCCCGTCGGGCCTGCGCCGATCGGCTCTAACAGCTGGTAGCGCCCCACGCGCTCCGTCGCGGACTGCGGATCGTTCACGCGGACCCCGACTGTATACGATCATCCCCCGTTGACGCGATGCGTTGGCCGCGGCGCCGCACCTTTCCCTGCAAACTTGCTCTTGCGAGCGAACGCTGGCACCACCGATGGATGCCGAGGAGCAAGCCAACTCCGGAACGATCGAGGATGTTGCGCGGCCTCGTCACGGCGTTCGCGCGCCGGGTTCGGACCAGCGGTGACCCGCCGCCGCCCGACGACGACGGTTCCGACGACACCAGCGAAAAGCCGACCGAGGAACCGGCCGCCAAACCCGGGGCTGCGGTCCCGACCGAGGCGACGAAGGACGTCCCCAAGGAACTGCCCGCGATCGAGCCGCCGGACCCGAAGGCCGAGCCCTGGCCGGATGCGACGCCACAACCGATGCGCCCGGTCGAACCCGCCGCTCCAGCCACTGCGCCCGCTACCGGGCGCGCCAAGACCGAAACCGCGCTCGCTCCAGCCGCGGGCAACTTCGGTGCGCCGCCTGCGATGCCGGCTCCCAGCGCGCCGGTGCCCGCTGCCACTGGGGATGTCTCGCTCGCCGAAGATCCCACGAACATGCCGGATGCGCGGCAAATCCCCGACGGCAACCCAAGCGATCCGGCCCGTCCCCCTGGCCACGTGCCGCGCGGTGACTCGCGCTCGTTACGCCGCGATGGCGAGTTCGCACTGATCTATCGCAGAGGCTCGTTCGTGATCTCGCGGTTCGGCAAGCTCGGCACGCGCGGGCAATGGCGGGTGGTCGAGTACCCTACCCCGAGCGCGGCAGCGACTTCATACGCGAAGGAGAGCTCGCGGTTCGTCTCGGAGGGATTCTCGGACTATCGTGGGTGAGGTGGCATCCGACGACCCGAAGACCGCGCGCAAGGCGATCGCGAAGCGCTCGTCGTGGCTGCTACGGTGGGCGCTCGAGGCGCCCGGACGGTGGCTCGGCAAGCGCAGCGGCATCGGGCAAGACGTAGGCGGCGCCGCCGACGGCCTGTCGTATCTGCGCCACCTCGTGCGCGGCAATCGGCTGCCCCGGCGCGACGCGTTTCGCGACTCGACGCCGACCTCGCCGCCGGTGCTGCTGATCCACGGCTTCCTCGGCACGCGCGGCTCGATGTACCTGCTCGAGCGCCGGCTCGTCGACGACGGGTTCGTCGTCGTGTCGTTCAACATCGGCACGCTCAACGTCCGCGACATCCGGGCGTCCGCGTTCATGATCCATCGCAAGATCGAGCGGATCCTCGCGCAGACGCCGTCGCAGAAGATCGACATCATCGGCCATTCGATGGGGGGCCTCATCGGCCTCTATTACGTCAAGAAGCTCGGCGGCCACGCGCGCGTCCGCAAGCTGATCATGATGGGAACCCCGGTGCGCGGGACGTGGATGGCGCTCGCCGGGGTCGTCACGCTCGGCCTGTGGTCGACCTCGTCATGGCAGTTGCTGCCGCGCAGCCGATTCCTGGACGAGCTCGCGCAAGGCCCGATGCCGCCCGGGGTCGAGATCCACACGATCGCGGCGGCGCGGGACTGGACCGTCCCGCTGGCGACCACGCGGCTGGCCGGGGCTAACGCCATGACCGTCCCGCTCGGTCACTCTAGCTTGGTCGTCTCGGAAGAGGTCTACCGGCGCGTCGTCCAAACGCTCAGGCCGCCTTACGAGCCGGTCGCTGACGAACCGGTTGCGACGGACTAACCCGACGCGCCCCTAGTTGGCTGCCGTTTGCTTGCGCACCGCGTCGGTTGGGAACTAGAATTTTCCAAGTCTTGGAGCGGCCTCCCGCTCCGGGACGGCCACGCCCTCCATGAACGACCGTCCTCGCTTCGCGCTGCGCTTCATCTCGGGCAAGTACCAGGGTGGCGAGTTCCCGCTTCGGATGAATCGGGAGATCATCATCGGTCGGTCCAGCGATCTCGACATGGTGCTGGTCGAGGACATGGTGTCGCGCCGCCACGCGAAGATCAGCTCGAACGAGCAAGAGGTCTACATCCAGGACATGGGGTCGACCAACGGCACGTTCGTCAACGGCGAGAAGATCGCCGGCCGGGCGTTGTTACACGAAGGCGACCGCATCTTGGTCGGCACGTCGATCATCAAGGTCGTCGGGGTCGAGGGCTCGGTCGCACAACAGACCGAAGCCGAGGCGCGGCGCCGACTCGAAGCGAGCGCACAGCAACGCCAGGCGACGCAAGGCCGGCCGATGTCCGGCGTGATCGAGGAGATTCCGCTCCCCGACTTGCTCCAGCTGCTGTCGACGAGCCGCAAATCCGGCGTGCTCACGGTCAACAACGGCGTGAGCATCGGCAAGATCTACCTGCGCAAAGGCTCGATCTACTTCGCGACGATCAACGACGACTTCGCCGTCAGCCCGCAGAAGGCGATCTACCGGATGCT
>CAZDGY010000904.1:0-3065 GCA_964504685.1 uncultured Kofleriaceae bacterium
ACGCGGCGCGGCGAGATACCGTATCCACGTGAACCGCCTTGTCGTCGCCTTCATCGCGGTCGCCGGATTCGGTACAGCGCGATTCGCGCGCACCGCAGCGCAAGCCGAGTCGATCGAAGGCGGCGCCGACGACGTCTACTCGCCTTCGCCGGGCGCGGCGCCGTTCGTCTCGCTCGGCTATCACGAGCTCGCCGCCGACGTGCTGTTCGTGCGATTGCGCGGTTACTTCGGCGGCGATCACAACACCGCCGATGGCATCGCATCGCTGGTCGAGGCGATCGTCGCGCTCGATCCGCAGTTCCATCGCGTGTACGACTACGGCGCGCGCGCGATGGAGCTCGCGACGACCGGCGTCGGCAACCCCATCTACTTGCGGGCGATCGGCGTGCTCGACACTGGGATGAAGGCGTTCCCCGACGACTGGAAGCTGCCGGACCTCGCGAGCGAGATCTATACGCAGGATCTAACGACCGATGATCCGGCGAAGCGTCGCGAGTGGGACGAAAAGGGCACGCTGCTCGCCGAATCGTCCCTGCGCAAGCCCGGCGCGCCCCAAGAGGCGGCGACCTGGGCCGCGACGATGCGGACCCGGCTCGGCCAACACGAGCGCGCCGCCGCCGGCTTGAAGGAGATGCTGCTGGTCACGAACGATCCGGCGACTCGCGCGCGGTTGATCGACAAGCTCGCTGCGCTCGACCACGCCGACGCCGCAGAGATCGCCGGCGAGATCTACGAACAGCGCCGCAAGTTCGAACAGGCATGGCGCGCCGACCGCCCCACCCTGCCCGCGACGATGTACATCCTGCTCGGGGCTCCGCCTCGGCCGGGCTTCGACCTCGGCGATCTCGCCACCGGCGGTCGAGACCTCGCCGGGACGGACGAGATCGAGAAGCTACCGCCGGTCGATTGAAGCCGCGCGCGAGTTCGCTGCGCCCGTCGTGGCGTCGGCCGCATCGGCCGCATCGGCCGCATCCGCCGTATCCGCCGCATCGGCCGCATCGGCCGTATCCGCCGCATCGGCCCAAGCTTCCGACCCAAGTTGACAAAAGCGACAGCGTCACCACGACAAGTCGAGGAGCTACCGCCGGTTGCGCGCGGAGACCGCGGCCGCAAGTTGACAGAAGCGACAGCGTCCCTAGTTCGCTGCGATGCCTTGATCGACGTAGCGGATCGCGGCGTCGATGTTCGTGAGCGCACGGCGCTTTAGGCCGCGCGCGAATTTGTCGTCTTCCTTCTCGTTGACGTCGGCGCGCGCCTGTTGGAGCAGTTCCTTGGCGTGGTGGAGGCGGCCGCCCCAATCGAGGGCTGCGTCGACTGCCGGGTGGTCGTCGAGGTTCTTGCCGTCTTCGATCGCGGCTTCTTTGATCTCGCGGATCGCGGCTTCGATCTGCTGCCGCGCCTTCTTCTCGTCCCACTTGACGACGACGTTCGCCGGCTTCTCGAGGTGAGCGCGCGCCACGCGCAGGTCATCGAGGGCGTGCAGGTACGCCGGGTGCTTCGCGGGCTCTTGGGCGTTCGCTATGCCGGCTTTGATCGCCGCGTCGGCGGCGTCGAGGCGCTGCAGCGCGTTGTGCTTGAGGCCGCGCGCGAACTTGTCGTCTTCCTTCTCGTTGATGTCTGCGCGTGCTTTCGCGACCAGCTCGTCCGCGCGCTGCAGGCGGTTGCCGTACTCCATGCCGACATCGATCGCCGGGTGATCGTCGATGTTCTTGCCGTCGTCGAGCGCGGCGATCTTGATCGCTTTGATCGCCTTGTCGATCTCGGTGATCGCGGTGTTCTCGTCCCACTTGACCGCGGCCTTCGCCGGGCGCTGCAGCAGGGCCCGAGCTTCGCGCATGTCGGACAGCGCCTTTAGATACGCGGGATGATCGTTGCGCATCGAGGTGGCCTCGGCGTCGACGATGCCCTCTTTGATGAAGCCGACCGCGAGGTCCATGTGCTGCATTGCGCGGTGCTTGAGGCCGCGCGCGCCGTAGTTGTCCTCTTCGCGGTTGATGTCGGCGTGCGCCTTCTGGACGAGCTCGAGCGAGCGATGCAGCCGGCCCTTCCAGTCCATCGCGACGTCGACCGGCGGGTGGTCGGCCAGGTTCTTGCCATCGTCGAGCGCAGCGTCCTTGATCTCGCGGATCGCTTCGTCGATCTCGTGGATCGCGACCTTCTCGTCCCACTTGACGACGGTGTTCGCCGGCCGCTCGAGGTGCGCGCGCGCGGCGCGCAGATCGTCGAGCGCGTGCAGGTAAGCCGGGTGCGCGCCCGGCGTGTCGGCAGCCGCGAACCGGGGGACCGCGATGGCGGCGGCGACGATGGCGATGAATCCAAGCTGTCTCATGGCAGGCTCCTTAGCTGGGGACGGTGTTCACTTTGACAACCGCCCGGTCGTTCTTTGCAACGAGACGAGCGTGCGCCGCCGCGATTCAATGCGAAAGCCTATCGGGGCAAGGTGCCCCGCGGTGACGAAGTGGCGCGACCGGCCGAAGCGATCGATCGGGCGCGCGCGGAGCCAACGACCGCTACATCGCGCGGTGAAGGCCGCAGCTACTTCGGCAGACGGTCCGAGTAGTCTTTGATCGAGACCGCGGTCTTGTCGGAAGTGATCTCGACCGTAAACGTCTCTTTGATTCCGAACTCGTTGTTGATCAGCGTGATCTTGTGCGAGCCGGCGCTGAGCGCGAGCGCTTTCTGCGGCGTCTGCTGTCCGGTGTCTTTGCCATCGACGTGAATGTCGCACGGCGGCTTCGAGCCGATCCGCAGCGAGCCCATGCCGCCCTTCGGCGCGGTGTCGGCTGGCGGATGATCGTTGGTCGCGACACCACCATCGGTCTTCGGCGGCGTCTCGGTCGGCGGCGGGGTCACCTTGTGATCCGGCGGCGGGTTGGTGTGCGGCGGGTTCGTCGCGACCGTCGGGTGCGGCGGGTTGGTCGCGGGCGGGCTCGTCGCGGGCGGGCTCGTCACCGGCGGGTTGGTGTGCGGCGGGCTCGTCACCGGCGGCGTCTGGTTCGGCTGCGTGACCGGTCCGGTCGCGACCGTCGGCGGCGTACCTGCGGTCGGCGGGGCGCCAGCGGCTT
>CAZDGY010000905.1:0-3040 GCA_964504685.1 uncultured Kofleriaceae bacterium
TGCAGGGCTCGGGTAAGACGACGAGCGTCGGCAAGCTCGCTCGCTATCTCGAGAAGACGCACAAGAAGAAGCCGATGTTGGTCGCCGCCGACATCTACCGCCCGGCCGCGATCGAGCAGCTAAAGACGCTCGGCCGCCAGCTCGACATGCCGGTGTTCACGGTCGAAGGCAAAGACCCGGTCACGATCTGTCGCGAAGGCAATGCTGCCGCCGCCGCGAAGGGCTGCGATGTCGTGATCTTCGATACCGCCGGCCGGCTCGCGATCGACGAGCCGCTGATGCAGGAGCTCGAGGACATCGACAAGGCGACGTCGCCGGCCAACATCTTCTTGGTCATCGACTCGATGACCGGCCAAGACGCGGTCCACGTCGCCGACACGTTCAACAAGCGGCTGAACCTCGACGGCGTGATCATGACCAAGCTCGATGGCGACGCCCGCGGTGGCGCAGCGCTGTCGGTCAAAGAGGTCACCGGTAAGCCGATCAAGTTCCTCGGCATGGGCGAGTCGCTCGACAAGCTCGAGGAGTTCCGGCCCGAAGGCCTCGCGTCGCGCATCCTCGGCATGGGCGACATCGTCGGCCTGGTCGAGGACTTCGAACAAGTCGTCGACGCGGAGAAGGCGGAAGAAGACGCCCTTCGCATGTTGAAGGGCAAGTTCGACATGCAGGACTTCCTCGAGCAGATCCGGCTGATCCAGAAGATGGGATCGCTGAAGGATCTGTTCGAGAAGCTGCCGTTCTTCGGCGGCGGCATGCCCGAGGGCGTCAACCTCGACGATCGCGAGCTGACGAAGATCGAAGCGATGATCTCGTCGATGACGCGCGAAGAGCGGACGAACCCGCAGGTGTTCGTCGCGACGAGCTGGGAAGACTTCGCGACCACCGCCGGCAAGCAAGCCAAGCGGCGACGCGCAGACTTTCATCCGGGGCGGGTCAAGCGAATCGCGGCAGGCTCGGGCCGCAAAGACCACGAGGTCAAAGAGCTACTGCAGAAGTTCGCGCAGATGCGCCAGATGATGGTGCAGCTCGGCGCGTCGACCGGCCTGATGGGCAAGATTCCCGGCCTCAAGCAGTTCGGTCAGATGAAGCGGCTCGCGAACATGGACATCAACGCGCTGATGGGCGCGGGTGGTGGCGGCGGCGGTTTCGGTGAGGGCGTCGGCGGAATGCCGAACATGCCGGCGATGCCGGGCGTGCCGGTCGGCAATATCCCGGGACTACCGAAGGGGTTCACGCCGCCGGGCACGAAGAACATCGTCGGAGCGCAGCGCGCGAACGACAAGCAGAAGGCACGCGACAAGCGCAAGGCCGAGAAGGCCGCGCGCAAGAAGAATCGCAGGTAGACGACCGCGATGGCCGATCCTGCTGCGCCGCGCGGCGCCAAGTTCTGGATCGCGTTCGCCGTGACCGTCATCCTCGTCGGCGGCGGCGCAGTCGCGCTCGTGGTGTGGGGCGTCTCCAAGGTAATGTGAGCGCGTCCGCGACCATGCGACATCGATGCGGACCGCACCTCTACCTGCGTGGACATCGCGGCAGATGACGCAGCGCGGCCTACACGGGGGCGAATGTATAGAAACCACCCCCGTCAGCCGGGTGCGCGGTACGATGCGGTCATGCGGGCGCTGATCATCGCGATCGGGGCGAGCGTCGCGGTCACCGGCTGCGGCCGCCTCGATTTCGACCCCGGTTCGGGCGTCGCGGGCCACGATTGCAGCGAGCAACCGCCTGCCAATCCGACGCCGGTCGCGCTCGGCGACTCGATCGACGGCACGTTGTGCCCTGGTCGAACCGATGTCTACGCAGTCGACCTCAGCGCCGGCGACGAGCTGGTCGCGGCGATCACGCCGAGCGCCCCAGGCTGGCCGACGCTCGAGATCCTGGGCAGCGACCGCACGAGCGCGCGCGCGGTCGAGACCCTCGATCCCTCGACTGCGGCGTTCGCCGATCGCGATGGAACGTTCTACGTGGCGGTCGGCGGGCTACCGACCGCGGACGGAACGCCGTACCAGCTGTCGGTCGCGCTGCGCCCGGGCAACCACGTCTACGTCGCACCGAACGGGGACGACGCGGCGCCGGGCACATTCGCCCAACCATGGCGTTCGTTCGATACCGCGCTCGCAAACCGGGTTCCCGGCGATGTGCTCGTGCTCGAAGACGGCGTTTACGGTCCCGATCACGGCCGGGTCAACGTGGATTGCTCGAATGGTCAGATCAACGGTACCCAGGACCAGCCGATCCGGATCGCGGCGCTATCGGAGCGCCTCGCCGAGGTCGACGGCGATGGCCTCGAGCCGACCGCGTTGATCACCGGCGGCTGCCAGTGGTGGACGTTCGAGGGGCTACACCTCGAGAGCACGACCGTGACCTCGGGGACGATCGCAGAGGCTTTCGAGATCGACGCGTCGACCAACATCATGGCTCGCCGCCTCCTGGTCCGACACAACAACGGCGATACGAACTCGGCGGTGCTGCAGGTCTACAACTCGTCGAACATTCTGGTCGAAGAGTCCGAGGCGTACGACTTCACGCTGGCCGGGATCTCGGTCGTCAACGGCAGCAACCTCACGATCCGGCGCAACTACGTGGCGCGGAGCGGTGGCGGCGGCGCCGGGTTCGCGAACTGGGGCACGACGAATGCGCGGTTCGAGAACAACCTCGACGATGGCGGCGGCGGCTTTTCGTTCGACGATGGCTACGGTGGCGACACGGTGGACACCCAAGTGTTCGGCAACGTCGCGCGCGGCGACGGCTTCGGGTTGATCTCGTCGGTGTTCGACTCGACGACGAATCACAACCTCGACCTGCAGATCGCGGATCACGTCTCGGTCGGCTCGAGCATCTACGGCTACTATTTGCGGTCGAACGAGCAGGCGTCCTGCGTGCGCTGCACCGCGATCGATAGCGCGATGAGCGGCTGGGACGCGGACGAGCTGCCGACCCAGCCGCAGATCATGGCGTCGTCGAGCTGCACCAATTGCCTCATGGTCGACGATGGCGAGACCGGCTTCGACATCAACTCGCAGCGCGCAGGTTGGAGCAT
>CAZDGY010000906.1:0-3033 GCA_964504685.1 uncultured Kofleriaceae bacterium
ACGGAACGGGCCGAGGGCGCCGGGTTGCGCGAGGTCGTCGAGCACGTGCTGGCGATTCGCGGGTAGTCTTGGGGGGATGGCTCGGACCGACGTCTTCGGCGCCGCGTTGCGCGCGCTCGCGAGCGGGCAGGGCGTCGCGCTCGCGGCGGTGACCGGCGTGCAGGGATCGACGCCGCGCCATCTCGGCGCGCGTATGGCGGTGACCTCGGCGGGTGAGCAGTTCGGCACGATCGGTGGCGGCCGGATCGAGGCGCTGGTCGTTGCTGCGGCGCGAGAGGTGGCCGGTGGCGCATTGGCTCGGGTCGTGCGTCAGCATCTCGTGCGCGATCTCGCGATGTGTTGCGGCGGCTCGATGGAGGTCGCGATCACGCCGGCCGAGCCGTCGCGATCGGCGCTCGAGGCGTTGGTCGCGAGCGAGCTGCCGCGTGCGCTCGTCACGCCGCTCGACGGCGGGCCGCTCAGCGTGCGCGATACCGCAGCCGGTGATCCGCGACTGCATCAGCCGGTCGTTATCGGAGACGATCTCATCGAGGTCATCGGCGTCCCCGAGCGAGCGATCGTGTTCGGCCTCGGCCACGTCGGGCGCGCGCTCGGGCCGCTGCTCGCCGAGCTCGACTTCGAAGTGATCGCGTGTGACGACGGCGAGACCGGCGCGTTGCAACCGGCCCCGGCGTGGGCGGCGCGCGTGATCGAGTCATTCGATCCGGCCGAGGTCGAACGCGCGATCGGCAGCTTCACGGTCGACGATTACCTGCTGATCGTGACGCGCGATCACGCGATCGATCAACGCTTGCTCGAGCAGCTCGTCGGCCGCGACGACGTCGCTTATCTCGGGATGATCGGCAGCCGCGGCAAGGTCGGCCGGTTTCGCAAGCGGCTCGAAGCGCGCGGGCTGATCGACGGCGAGGTCGGCGCGGCGCGGTGGAAGCGGGTGCGCGCCCCCGTCGGCTTGGACATCGGCGCGGAGACGCCGGAGGAGATCGCGATCGCGATCGCGGCCGAGCTGATCGCGATGCGGCGGCGCGGCCGCGCGGCGGCGGGCGATTGGACCTATCCGGTGCGCGATGGCGACTGAGCCGGGACCGACGGCAGTGGTGCTCGCGGCCGGTGCCGGTACGCGGCTCGGCGGCGTCGCGAAGGCGTTGCTCGTATACGACGGCGCGACGTTCTTGGCGCGGATCCTCGGCACGGTGCGCGAGCTCGCCGGCGATGCGATCGTCGTGGTCGGTCCGCCGTTCGGTGAGGAGGTCGCGCGTCACGCTCGCGAGCTCGGCGCGCAGGTCGTCATCAACCCCGAGCCTATGCGCGGGATGGCGAGCTCGATCGCGCTCGGGTTTGCTGCGTTGCGCGAGGGTGCCGGCGATGCCGGGTGGCTATGGCCGGTCGATCTTCCCGCGGTGACCGCGGCGACACTGCGCACGCTGATCGCAGCGATCGGCTCGCACGCGGCGGCGCGCCCGACATATCAAGGACGCGGTGGCCACCCGCCGCTCGTCGCGCGCTCGCTGTGGGGCGAGCTCGCGGGTTGCGCGCAGTCGTCGGCGCGCGTCGTGCTCGCCGCCGCCGACACGGTCGACGTCGCGGTCGACGATCCGGGCTGCGTACGCGACATCGACACGCTCGTAGAGCTCGAGGCCGCGCGATGAGCCAACGGCTTGCCATGGCGCTCGCGCTCTTGGTCGCTTGCGGCACGACCAAGCCGCCACCGGTGTTGCACGACATCAGCACGACCGGCGCCGACACCGAGGACGAACGCCGCGATCGCAAGCTCGCCGAGCTCAAGGACGACATCTTGTCGAGCTACGAGCGCGACGAGCCGCCCGACTTCGAGACCGCGATGATCGGCGGCGATGTCGGCGGCGCGCGGATCGGCGTGGGCCCAGACGACGTGCTCTACGATCGCAAAGGCGCGGCGCGCGCGCCCGGTCGCTGGCCGCTCGACATCGATCGCGATCTGACCGACATCCGCAGCAAGCACCTCGAGATCCATCTCGCGGGCAAGCGCGGCGATGTGCCCGCCGCGTGGATGTCGGACGAGCTGTCGTGGCGGATCACGACGTGTGGCCGCACCGCCGTGATCCCGTTGCGGATGACCGCGCTGTACGCGCATGACGGCGACCGCTGGGTCGTGGTGTTCGAGCACATGTCGTTCGCTCCGCCGCCGTCGCCGGAGGGCCAGCCGCTCGGCAAGACCGTGCCGTCCGCGATCGTCAATCACTGGACCGACCTCGCCGATAGCTTGTCGCGCGTCGTCGATCCGGTGCTGACCCATCAGGTCACCGCGGCTGACTCGATTCCCGCCGATGCGTTGTTGATCGGGCCCAAGCTCGAAGACGAATGGCGCGGCCCGGTGCAGATCGCGGCCGGGCACGTCGTCGAGAGCCGGTTGATCGACGAGGATCGCCGGATCGGCACGATCGGACGCACGCCGGGCAAGTCGACAATCGCGTACTGGGTCGGCACGTTCGTCACCGATCAGCCGACTCGACCGGGCGAGCCACCCGCGCGCGTTCGGTTGCGTGGCACATTCGTGTTCGAGAGTCGGCCGATCGATGGCAAGTCGTCGTGTCCCGGCGACAACTGCCGTTGGCAGCTCGTGCAGGGCCACGTGTCGACGCCGATCGGCGACTACGACCTCGCGAAGAAAGTGTTCGGCGCAGCGCTAATCTCGGACACGCCGTTGCGCGTACGTTGCGACAAGGTCTCGGCGACGCCAGCGCAGGGGCAGTCGACCGCACCCGAAGTCGCGCCGTAGCCTACTGCACGGCCGAGATGGCGCCAGCGAGTCGCCCGTGCGCGAGCGGGCTCGGGCAGCTCGAGGTCGTGATCGGCGCGTAGCTGCTCGGATCGATCTCCTCGAACGTCGCGTCGGTGACCTCAGCGTCGAGCTCGGCGCCGACCGTCGTGCCCACCGCGTGTACGATCACCGTGCCGGTTTGCGCGATCAGCATGTGCGTCGGCGTGTCGCTCGAGTCGACATTCGCCAGCTCGAGCACACAGATCCCGCAGGTCTCGTAGGACGTATCGTCGCCC
>CAZDGY010000907.1:0-3031 GCA_964504685.1 uncultured Kofleriaceae bacterium
TTTGTCCGGGTCGCGGGCGAGCACACGCTCAAACACGGCGACTACGTGTTTATGGGTCAGCAGCTACTTCGCGTCGAAATCGTCTGAGCTCGGGGGCCACCATGACCGTCTGCAATCGTTGCGGTAAAGAAAACCAAGACCACTACAAGTTCTGCCTCGGTTGCGGAGCAGAGCTCGTCGCGCCCAAGCCCGGTGGCGATGTAGCGATGATGAAGACGATGATGGCCGACCCCGGCCAGCAAGCGATGGTCGGCGCTCCGTTGCGCGGTCCGAGCGCGCAGATGCCACAGCCCGGCCCGATGCCGATGCGCAACCCGAACGCGATGCCCGGCATGCCGCCCGCCGGTCCGCTCGGCGGTCCCGGCCCGGCGCCGCAGCAGCCGCCGCCGATGGGTCCTCCGCCTGGCGTCCCCGGTTTCTCGCCCGGCTTCGCGCCGCCGCAGACCGCCGTCCCGGGTCTTCGCCGGTGCCCGTCGTGCGGTAGCGACGTGCCGCCGACGTTCCGGTTCTGCGGCACGTGCGGCTTCCGCATGGACGAGACCCAGCCGAACGCCGCCCCGATGCCGGGGATGGGCATGGGCATGCCGACGCCCGCGATGGGTCCCGGCATGGCCCCGCAAGCCCAACGCTCGCGGCTCTCGATGACGCTGATCCGTCCCGACGGCACCGAGGGTGGCACGCACGACCTTCGCCCGGGCGAGAACAAGCTCGGCCGCAGCTTCGGCCCGGTGTTCGAGAACGACGGCTATCTGTCGCCGGTGCACGCGATGCTCGACATCCGCGGCACGACCGGCACGGTGCGCGACCTCGACAGCTTGAATGGCGTGTTCGTCAAGATGACTGGCGAAGAGGAGCTGCAGTCGGGCCAGATCATCCGGATCGGCCAGGAGCTGCTGCGCTACGAGATCATCCCGACGCCGGAGCCGACCCCCGACGGCACCGAGCTGATGGGCAGCCCGAATCCGGGTTACTGGGGCAAGCTCACGGTGATCATCGGCCGCGAGGTCACCGGCTCGGCCTATGCGCTGCTCGGCGAGAGTGTCACGCTCGGGCGCGAGCGCGGCGAGATCAACTTCCCCGACGACGGCTACGTATCCGGCCTGCACGCGCGGGTCACGATGCGCGACGGTCGGGTGTACCTGTCGGATCTCGGCAGCTCGAATGGCACGTTCGTCAAGGTCAACGGGGAGCGCGCGATCGGCCACGAGTCGTTCGTCCTACTCGGACAGCAGCTGTTCCGGCTCAATCTGGCTTAGGCTGGCGTAACTCGCCGAGTTTCGGTACGTTCAGCTCATGTGTAGGCGTCTGCCCGTCGGAAAGCCCCTTCTAGCGCTCGCCGCTTTGGCGTTAGCGCTTGCCGCTTGCGGCAACGGAGACACCAAGCTCAAGGTGACCGGCCTTGATCCCGAGAAGGGCGACATGGACGGCGGTACGTACGTGCGCGTCCACGGCAACGGGTTCCTCGCGAACGGCGGTCGCGGCGCGAAGGTCTACTTCGGCTCGCACCAAGGCACGGTGATCCGGTTCGAGAGCGACAACGAGCTGATCGTCGAAGCGCCGGGCGGCAAGCTCGGCGACACGGTCGACGTGCTCGTCATGTTCGAGCCCGGTGGCGAGCTCAAGATTCCGCACGCGTATACGTTCGTCGAGAAGCACGACCAGGGTCCGAAGATCGAGGACCTGAATACGACTGGCTCGGCAGCGGCTCCGAAGAAGTAAGTCAGCTCGCGCTCGGCAGCAACGCGCGGATCTGGGCGAAGTCTATCGGCTTGTCGATCAGCGGGATGTTGACCTCGATCATGAACTCGCGGGCGCGCTCGGTGAACGTGCCGCCGCTGATGAACGCGAGCTTGGCGAGCGCCGTCGGGTGCAAGCGCACGAGCTCTTCGTAGACATCCATGCCGGTCACCTCCGGCATCATCAGGTCACACAAGATGAGATCGTAGGCTTGACCCTCGGCGATCAGGCCTAACCCGATCCGCCCGTTGGCGGCGACCGTGACGTTGTGCGGACGCAATCCCCGTGCGACGGCTCGTGCGACGAGTGGCTCGTCATCGATGACGAGGATCTGAAAGATCCGGCCGTCGGCCACGCTCGCGGCGGCAATCGGGGTCGCCCGCTCCGGCCGCGACGAGCCCTCCGCAGCGGTCAGCCGCACCGTCGCGACCGTCTTGCCCGGGCCATTGTCGAATTGCAGCGTGCCGCCGATCGAATCGAGGATGCCGTGGCACAGCGCCAACCCCAAACCCACGCCCTCTCCGACCCTCGTCGTGAACAACGAGTCCTTCGCGCGCTCGTGCACATCGGTCGGCGTGCCCACTCCTGAATCCTCGACCTCGATCACGACCCGATCGCCGTCGGCGCGCGTTCGCACGGAGATCTGGTGCTCCGAGGCGTTGCCCTCCGGAATCCCCTCGGCGGCGTTGACCATCAGATTCAAGAACACCTGGACGAGGCGCCCGTCGTTACCGACGACGTATCGCATGTCCGCGAACTGGGCGAGCACTCGCGCGCGGGGCCGCGTGTGCGCGACCGCCATCTTCATCGCGGTCCGCAGCGACTTGATCAGATCGACGGGCCCGATCACGTCATCCTCCGGCCGCGTCCCGCCCTTGAGGTCGGCGACGATCCGGCCGATTCGGGCGACGCCTTCCTGCGCCTCGATGAGCGCCTGCGCGGTCTCTGGGTTCGCTGCCAACCCGCCGAGTGCGCGCTGCACGAACTCGATGTTGTTCGCGACATACGATAGCGGGTTGTTGATCTCGTGCGCGGTCGCCGCTGCGATCCGGCCCAAAGACGCCAACCGGTCGGCGTGAGTGGTTCGCGCCTCGAGCAACGCCTCTATTCGCTCGCGCTCGCTGGCCAACCTGCGGGCATCGAGCGCGGAGATCCGGCGTACGCTGCGCCGCCGGATGTCTTCGTAGAGTGCTGCGACGAGGAACAACGTGCCGACGACCACGAGCAACGCCGCGAGGGCGTCGGCACGGTGATCCTCGTCGCCAGATCGGTAGAGCACACGGCTGAACTCCAG
>CAZDGY010000908.1:0-3027 GCA_964504685.1 uncultured Kofleriaceae bacterium
CACCGCGATCTCAAGCCGGACAACATCATCCTGATCTCTCGCGGTCGCGAGCGCGACTTCGTCAAGCTGCTCGACTTCGGCATCGCGAAGCTCACCGGCGACGCGCAGGGATCGCATCGCACGCGGACCGGCATCGTACTCGGCACCCCGGCGTACATGTCGCCGGAGCAGTGCGAAGGCCGCGCGAATGTCGATCACCGCACCGACGTCTACGCGCTCGGCATCTGCCTCTACGAAATGCTCACCGGCCGCGTGCCGTTCATCGGCGAGGGCTACGGCGAGATCCTCGTCCAGCACCTGACGCAGCAAGCGGTGCCGCCGTCGCAGTACCGGATGATGTCGCCGCACGTCGAGCTCGTCGTGATGAAGGCGCTCGAGAAGCGCCCCGAGATGCGCTACCCGACGATGGAAGAGATGATGCGCGCGATCGCCGATCCGATCGGCTACGTCGAAGCGCACGGCGGGCTCGGCGGGTTCTTGCAGCGCCAGCTGATGCCGTCGACGGCGCCGGTGCCGATCCGGCTGACCCCGACGCCGCTGACCCCAGCGCCCGGCAGCCTGATGATGTCGCCGGTCCCCGGGATGGGCACGGGCGTCGGCATCGGCACGCTCGGTCCGACGACGCTCGGTGCAGCGGCGGGCCAGGTCCAGTCCGCGCGGAGTCGGAACGGCTTCATCATCGCAGGCGTGATCGTCGTCGCCGCGGCGACCGTCGGCATCATGCTGGTCATCACGAAGAACAAAGGCGGCACGCCCGCCGACACCAGCGGGTCTGCGGTCGCGATGAATGGCTCGGGCACCAGCAACGCGACGACGCCACCGCCGAACACGGGAAGCGCGACCGTGCCACCGCCGAACACCGGCAGCGCGACCGTGCCGCCGCCGAACACCGGCAGCGCGACCGTGCCGCCGCCGAACACCGGCAGCGCGACGACTCCGCCGCCGCCCGAGAACGTCAAGCTCACCGTCAAGTCGCACCCGGCCGGCGCCGAGATCTTCCTCGATGGCGTCGACGCGAACGTCAAGACGCCGAACGTGATCGATGTGCCGATGAGCAAGCACAAGGTCCGCGTCACGCTCAAGCTCAGCGGTTTCGCCGACGCTGACTACCCGGACCTTCCGCTCGAGAAGGCGGACGTGTCGACCGGCGATATCGCGCTGCGCGAGATCAAGCGCACGGTCCCGGGCGTGTCGGGCACGGGCAAGACGCCGGGCAAGACCACGCCGACCGGCGACAAGACGCCGGGCAAGACCACGCCGACCGGCCACAGCAACGATACCGGCCTGATGAAGCCGGAAGATATGTAGAGACTCGTTACCGCGAGAGGGAGCGTCGATGAAACGAATCAAGACTTGGGTGTGCGCGGCGTTGGTCGCGTTGCCGATGCTCGCGCTCGCGGAGCCGAGAACCGCCGACGAGTGGTACAAGGAAGGCGAGAATCAGTACAACCTCGGCGATTTCGATCAAGCCGCCGACGCCTTCAAGAAGGGCTTCGAGCTCGAGACCGTCGAGGCCAAGAAGCCGGCGTACCTCTACAACGTCGCTCAGGCGTATCGCCAGGCGAACAAGTGCCGCGACGCGGTGTTCTTCTACAAGCGCTTTCTCTCGCTCAAGGACACCGACACCGCGAAGCCGCTCAAGCCGGAGAAGCGCACCGAGATCGAGCAGCTGATCGTCGGCCTCGAGGACTGCGTCAAGAAGCAGGACGACATGAAGAGTCGTCCGCCGGACACGACCGCCAAGCCCGACGGTGACGATCACAAGGTCGACACCACCGCGAAGCCCGACGGCACGAAGCCGGACGGCACCAAGCGCGTCGCCGGCGGCGGCGATGGCGACGGCGAAGACGGTGAGGACGGCGGCATCCGCAAAGGCACGACCGTCGGTGGCCCGCCGAAGCTGATCTCGGCGCGCGTGCTCGCCGGCATCTCGAAGGTCGGCCTCGGCGGCCCGACCGTGCCGTTGGAGTTCACCGCGACCGTGATCGCCGGCTACCCGATCACGATCAACGACAAGCTCCGACTCGATGTCGGCGCCGCGTTCACGTTCACACCGGTGCAGTACGACAACGCGGTCAGCGGCGGCAAAGACAACGCGTCGTTTGTCGAAGCGCTCGCCGACGTCGCCGGGACCTATACCGTCGCTCCGAAGATCGGGATTCGCGCCGACCTCGGCCTCGGCGTGTTGTTATTCAACGGCATCAATGCCGGCAATCCGTTCACGATGGATGAGGCAGGCACTACCGGTGCGCTCGCGATGTTCGCGGTTCGCGCCGGCATCTCGGCGGACTACGAGATCACGCCGAACCTGATCGTCACCGCGGCTCCGATCGCGTTCTCGTACAGCCCGGCGAAGGCCGGCCTGAGCAGCGACATCTCGTCGATCACGCGGTTCGACTTGATGCTCGGCCTCGGCTATCGGATGTAGTGATGAAGAAATGTCCGTTCTGCGCCGAGGAGATCCAGGACGAGGCGATCAAATGCAGATTCTGCGGATCGTTTCTGAGCGCCGCGCCGGCCGCGGCCGATAAGCGTGCGCCGGCAGCTGCGGCGCCTGCGGCTGATCCCGCGCCCAAGCTCGAAAAAGCAGGGCAGGCGCCGTTTGCGGCGAAGGCGAAAAACGTCGACGAGCACGGCATCGAGCGCAAGACGATCTACGAGGGCAGCCCGTCGTGGAAGGCGTACGTCGGCTACTACTTGATGGCCGGGTTCGGCGCGCTGATCCTGATCGCGATCCTCAATATGGCGTCGTCGAGTGACGCTGGTATCAAGACGCGGTTCCTCAATGTCATGATCCCGCTGCTCGCCGGCACGGTGTTCGGCTTCGCGGTCACGTTCTATCGCAGGTCGATGAAGTTCCGGGTCACGACCACGGTGATCGAGTTCGAGCGCGGCTTGTTGTCGAAGCGGATCGACGTGCTGCAGCTGTGGCGGATCCGCGACGTCGTGTACAAGCAGAACCTCGTCGATCGCATCCTCGGCATCGCACACGTCGAAGTCGTCGCGCAGGATCCGACGAATCCCGAC
>CAZDGY010000909.1:0-3023 GCA_964504685.1 uncultured Kofleriaceae bacterium
GAGCTGTACTTCCGCCGCGGCGCGATCTTCGCGGACGCGCTGGGGGACCTCGAGCAAGCGCTCAAGAGCTACTCGGCCGTGCTCGACCACGAGTCGCGCAACCGCCGTGCGCTCGAGGCGATCGAGAACATCCACTTCCGCCGCGAGGACTGGAAGAAGCTGTTCGAGACCTACGAGAAGCTGATCGACACCGCCGAAGCCGACGCGGAGATGGCCGACATCTACGCCCGGATGGCGCGGATCAGCTCCGACGCGCTCAACGACGAAGACAAAGCGATCGAGCTGCTCGGGCGCGTGCTCGACATCCGCGGTGAAGAGCCGCAGGCGTTGCAAGCCCTCGCAGACCTCACGACTCGCCGCGAAAAGTGGGAGGAGCTCGTCGAGATCGTCGAGCGTCAGATCGCGGTCGCCCCGGGCGATCAAGATCAGATCGTGCTGTACAAGCGGCTCGGTAAGATCTGGGAAGAGAAGCTCGGTCGCGAGCGCAACGCTCTCGACTCGTGGCTCGCCTCCGATCGGATCGACGGCAACGATCTAGAGACCCTGCGCTCGTTGGCGCGGCTGTACCGCTCGACCCAGTCGTGGGACGAGCTGTCGCAGACGCTCAAGCGGATCATCGACGTCGGCCAAATCTCGGCCGACAACGAGATCAGCGAGACCGAGACGATCGAGCTGTACGCTCAGCTCGGCCAACTCGAAGGCGACGTGCTCGGGCGGGTCGACGAAGCCGTTACTGCCTGGCGAAACGTCATCGCGATCGATCCGTCCGACTTCCGAGCGCTGCAAGCCCTCGAAGGCTTGTTCGTGCGCGAGGGCCGGTGGGAAGAGGCGATCGACGTGCTCGAGAAGCGCGCGCTCGTGCTCGACGACGAAGTCGAACGCCGCAACACGCTGCTCCAAGCAGCCGCGACGTGGGAAGAAAAGGTCGAGGATCTCACTCGCGCCGCGCAGCTCTACGAGCGCGTCCGCAGCTCGGACCCGACGAACATGACCGCGTCGGAGCGGCTCGAGGCGATCTATCGCCTGCAGTACAAGTGGACCGAGCTCGTCGAGATCTTGCTCGAGCGCAGTGAGCTGGTCACCGACGTCGAGCAGCAGATCCAGATGCTCAACCAGGTCGCCAAGATCTACGAGACCGAGATCGGCGACCAGGAGAGCGCGTTCTACGTGTTGCAAGCCGCGTTCAAGCGCGACTACTCGCACGATCAGACCGCGACCGAGCTCGAACGACTCGCGACCGCCACGAACCGCTGGCAGGAGCTGCTCGACGAGTACACGAACCGGGTCAACGAGCTCGAACGCGAAGATCGCGGCGCGGCCGCGGACCTGTGGGTCAAGATCGGCCGTTGGTACAGCGATCACCTGTCGCATCTCGAGTACGCGATCCACTCGGTGCAGCAGGCGTTGCGCATCGACCCGGCGCACACCGGTGCGCTCGGCGGCATGGCCGATCTGCAGCGCAAGCGCGGCAGCTGGGGCGAGCTGATCGAGACGTTGCAGCGTCACGCCGCGGTCGAGCCCGACGCCGGCAAGAAGACCGACCTCTACATCCAGCTCGCCGAGCTCCTCGAGCGCCAGATGCAGGACATCGGCGGCGCGATTCACGCGTACCAGCAGGCGCTGGTCTACAGCAAGTCGTCGGCGACCGCGCTCGGCGCGCTCGATCGGCTGTACCGCCGCACCGAGCAGTGGGAGCCGTTGATCGACGTGCTGTCGCGGCGAGCGGACCTGTCGACCGACGACGGCGAGATCGTCCGGTTCCGGCTCGAGATCGGCCAGATCTGGGACTTGCGTCTGTTCGATTCCGGCCAATCGATCGGCGCGTACCAAAAGGTGCTCGACACCGATCCGTCGAACCTCCAAGCGCTGCGTGCGCTCGAAGGCCTCTACGAGAAGACCGAGCAGTCCGAGAAGTATCTCGAGGTCCTCGAGGCCCAGCTCGACGTCTCGGGCTCCGACGCCGAGCGGGTCTCGCTCTACGAACGCATGGCGGCGGCGTGGGAAGAGCGGTTTGGCAAGCTCGACCGCGCGGCCGAAGCGCTCGAGAAGATCGTCGCGATCGATCAGCGCAACTACAGCGCGTACCGCGAGCTCGCTCGGCTGTACCAGCAGGCGGGCAAGTGGGAATCGCTCGTCGAGACCTACCGCAACTACATCATGGCGACGTCGGACGTCGCGACCCGCGTCGATCTCTACGTCGCGATGGGCCAGGTCTACGAGGGCCAGCTCCAGGACATCGATCGCGCGATCGAGGCGTACAACGACGTGCTGTCGTTCGATGCCGACGACCAACGCGCGCTCGATGCGCTTGGCCGGTTGTACGAGAAGATCAGCGAGTGGGACCGCGCGACCGACGCGATGGCGCGGCTCGTCCAGCTCGCGCAAGATCCGCGCAAGCAGGTCGACCTCTATACCCGGATGGGCCGGCTGCAGTACGGCCAGCTCGCCGACGCCGACGGCGCCGAGGCGAACTTGCTGCGCGCGCTATCGCTCGACGCAGCGCACGTCCCCGCGATGGAGGCGCTGACCAAGCAGTACTCCGATCGCGGTGACTGGTTGAAGGCGGCCCAGATGATGGTGCGCGCCGAGAGCTATACGCCGGTCGTCCTCGACAAGGTCCGGCTGCTGTTCGAAGCGGCGCAGATCTATCAGTTCCGACTCCAGCAGGACGATCAAGCCAAGGCGCTGTACAGCGCGGTGATGTCGCTCGATCCGGAGCACGTCGAAGCGGGCCGTCCGCTCGCCGAGTTGCTGTTCAACGATCAGCAGTGGGCCGATCTATCGCCGGTGATCGACATGCTGTCGCGCAAGGTCGGTCAGCTCCATGCCGATCCGCGCGAGCTCAACGAGCTGTACTACCGGGCTGCGAAGACCGCCGACGAGCTCGGCGATTTCCAGAAGGCGATCGGCTACTACAAGGCCGCCTACGACATCGACTCGACGTACCTGCCGACGCTGATCGGCCGTGCCGACCTGCTGTTCAAGATGCAGGACTGGGACAACGCCGGGAAGATCTACCAGAC
>CAZDGY010000910.1:0-3022 GCA_964504685.1 uncultured Kofleriaceae bacterium
TATCCGCAGGCGCTACCGAAGACGTTCGTGTTCAGCCGCGGCGGCAAGCAAGTGTTCAGCCACGTCGGCGCGATCAGCGAAGGCGCGTTGTCCGGCCTCCTCGATCAGTACGTCGCCGAGAAGTAGTTAGAACGCGCCGACGACCGCGAGGCCGCCGCCGCCTTGCACGATGATCGGCGCGAACGAGTACGTGAGCTGGCGATGGTTGTAACGAACGACCGCATCGCCGGCGTCCGCGACGTCCCACGCCGTACCGCCGATGTATGCGATCGCTGCGATGCCGAGCAAGGCGAGCCCGGTGCCTTTGAGCTGCTTGCAGTTCATCGACGGATCGAGGTTGCACGGCGCGGTCTTTTCTTCGCCCGCGACCGCGACCGCCGCCAATGCTGCGGCGCCGACCCGAATGCCCATGCCCCACGTCAGCCAATCGTGCGCGTACCACTGACCGAGTGAAGGCGTGATCAGAGAAGTCCCTAGTCCGATCTCGAGCATCGGCACATTGATGTCGTTGTAGTCGTTCGCGGTGAAGAAGCTCGCCACGATCAACGCCGACGAGACACCGGCTCCGACCCCAGACAGCGCGATCGCCGTGTTCGGATTCTTATCGCCGTCGGCGTGAGCAGTGCCGGCTGCCACACCGAGGGCTGCAATGAGGACCCAAGAGCGCATGTGCGGACGATAGCGCGATGTGCCAGACTGGTCGCATGGTGGATCCGAGATGTTTGCTCGGTGTTGCACTCGCGTCCGCGTTGTTCGCGTGTGGCAGCTCACACTCCCCCGCGAGCAACGACGGGGGCAGCGATAGCGGCGGCAGCGGATCCGACTCCGGGCCCGGCATGCAGTCGTCGTGCAGCACTTTCACGACCGGCCAGAACGCGAGCCTCGGCGGCACCGTACCGTTCCCGACGAACAACGCGTGGAACCAAGACATGTCGACCGCGGACGTCGATCCGAATTCGGACGCGATCTTGACGTACATCGGCAAGGACTCGCCGTTCCATCCCGATTTCGACAGCAGCGGCGACGGCATCTCGTACGACATTGTCGATTCATCGACGACGCCGCTCGTGACGATCGCGCTCGACGACGACTCCGAGAGCGACTTGATGCCGATGCCGTTCGATGCGAACGCGCAAATCGAAGGCGGGTCCGACAGTCACGCACTCGTGATCGACCGAGCGACGTGCTGGCTCTACGAGCTGTTTCACGCGACGTACAGCGGCGGCACGTGGTCCGCAGCGAACAGCGCGGTCTGGGATCTCGAGAGCTACAACTCGCGACCGTTGACCTGGACGTCGGCCGACGCTGCCGGGCTACCGATCATGCCGGGCCTGGTCCGCGACGACGAAGTCAGCGCCGGCGTGATCGACCACGCGCTGCGCGTCACCATGCCCGCGACGGTCGCCGCGTTCGTATCACCCGCAACGCACTACGCCGGCAACGACGACAACTCGCCGGTGCCGATGGGCATGCGCTTGAGGCTCAAGGCTTCGGTCGATACGTCGAGCTACTCGCCCGCCGACCAAGCGATCACGAACGCGATGAAGAAGTACGGCCTGATCGTCGCCGACAATGGCAGCGCGCTATTCGTTACCGGCACGGGCGACAGCCGCTGGAACGATGACGATCTGCACAAGCTGACCGCGCTGAAGGTCTCGGACTTCGAAGTCTTGAAGATGCCGGCGCTGACTACGAAGTCGAATGTCCCGAGCGGCGACATGCCGGCGATCTCGAGCTTCACCGCGTCGTCGATGACCGCGTCTTCGGGCGCTGCGGTCACGCTGACGTGGAGCGCGTCGAACAGTTCCTACGATTTCGTTAGCCCGTCGACCGGCGACGATATCGGCGTGGCGCGCGGCGGCACCGCGGTCGTTCATCCGATCGCGACGACGACGTACACGCTGAGCTCGACGAACGCGTACGGCCGCGACACCAAGAAGATCACGATCACGGTGAACTGAAGTCGGTACGTTCTAACCGCGATGAGCACTCCGTAGCTCGCGCGTATCACTGCGACATCAGATTCAGTCGTGCAATGGCAACTTAACAGTTGCTGCTTGTCGTGAGCTTGACCGAGACAACGTGGAAGTTTCACGGTGACCACCACCATGAACAACCACTCCACAGGTTTCTTGCTCGTGTTGTCGGTTCTGATGTTCGGCTGTCAGAACCAACCCGAGCAACAGATGATGAACCCTGATGGCCCGAGCACGAATGAGACGGCGGATTGCCGCACCGCTTATCCGGGATTGGTCTCGACGATCGCGGGGCACCTCGCCGATGCTGGCGCCCCGGGGGCAGCGATCGCGATCGTGACGAACGGCCAACTCGCATGCGCATCGGGCATCGGAATGAAAGATGTGCAGAGCGAAACGGCGGCGACCGGACAGACATTGTTCCTGATCAACTCCATGTCGAAGGTGTTCACGGCCGCGGCGGCAATGACCGAAGTCGAGAACGGAACACTAGATCTCAACGCGCCGATCACGACCTACGTGCCGTCCTTGGCGCTTGCGGCGCCGTGGGATCCATCGACGATCACGATGGACACGTTGCTCGACCACACCTCGGGTTATCCGAACGGGTTCGAGATGGCTCCGGGCGACATGGTCCCCTACAACTCGCCGTCGGCGTTGCCTGCGTTCTTCGCGTACTACACGGACATCCCGCTGTGGAGTCCGCCGGGTGCGGTGTGGAACTATTCGAACTTCGGATATGCGCTCGCGGGCCTCGTGGTCTCGCAGGTCGCCCAGCAGGAGATTGGCGACTACGTTCAACATGTGGTGTTGGCACCGACGGGCATGACCACCGCGACCTACGACCCGTCCGTCGCGATCGCCGGCGATCATGCGACCGGCTACGCACCGACGGGCTCGACGTTCAGCCCTGAAGATCTGAGCGAGGACACGAGCTACTTCTGCCGGCCGTTCTGCGGCCTGATGGCCAGCGCCGAGGACATGGGCCACTTCATGGAGATGCTGCTAGCCGGCGGCGGTCAGACGCTCGTGGCTTCGTCCGTTCA
>CAZDGY010000911.1:0-3020 GCA_964504685.1 uncultured Kofleriaceae bacterium
AGCTTCGACTTTCGCGCTCCTCTCGCGTTCGCGCTGCCGGACGTGATGCCGGGCGACGAGCGAAGCTTGCTCACGTTCATGGTCTATCTCAACGACGATTTCTCTGGCGGCGAGACCACGTTCCTCGACTACGACGAGGTCGTGACGCCGCGCACCGGCAGCGCACTGTTGTTCCAGCACATGCTGGTCCACGAAGGCAGCGTCGTTCGAACCGGCGTCAAGTACGTGCTGCGCAGCGATGTGATGTTTCGCGCGTGACCCGCCGACTCGGTCGTGTATTCTCGCCGCATGCGTACGATCTCGATCGTCGTCGCCATTTGCGGGTTGGTCGCGCAGGCTCACGCTCAGCCCGGGCCGGACCAGCCGCCACAACCGCCGCCCAACATCCAGTTCGCGCCGCCGGCGTACGCGTACCAACCGCCCGCGCCGATCGAGATCACGTCCGACGAGCGCGACATGCTCGAGCGCGGCGAGATCAGCAACGGCCGCATCCTCACCGGCGGTCTCGTTTCGACCTTCGTCGGCTATGGCATCGGCCAAGCGATCGAGGGTCGTTGGACCGACACCGGTTGGCTGTTTTCGGTCGGCGAGACCGCAGCGAGCGTAGCGATGGTCGTGGGGCTCGCACGGATGACGCTCTCGGAAGAAGCGAGATGCCTCCAGGCGCCATGCTCGAATTCGTCGAACGACGCCGGGCTATTCGTGGGCAGCTTGATCGCGCTTACCGCGCTGCGCATCTGGGACTCGGTCGACGCGTTCGCCGGACCGCACAACTACAACGAGAAGCTTGGCCGGCTGCGCGCGCGGGTCGGCGTGCCGCCGCCGGTCGAAGCGCGTCGCGTGGTGCCGTTCGTCGCGCCGCCGAATTCTGGCGCGGGCACGGTCGCAGGCCTCGCGCTGCAGTTCTAGGCGCTCGCTTCGAGCTCGTCGGCGGTCGGTCGGCGCTTCGCGTTCTTGCGCGTGCGCTCGAGCAACGGCTTGACGTGCTGGCCGGTGTAGCTGCTCGCAATTTGCGCGACTTGCTCGGGCGTGCCCGCCGCGATCACTTCGCCGCCCGCGTCGCCGCCTTCGGGCCCGAGATCGATGATCCAGTCGGCGGTCTTGATCACGTCGAGGTTGTGCTCGATGACGAGCACGGTGTTGCCCGCGTCGACCAGCCGATTGAGCACCTCGAGCAGCTTCTTGACGTCGCCGAAGTGCAGGCCGGTCGTCGGTTCGTCGAGAAGGTACAGCGTTCGCCCGGTCTGAACCCGAGCGAGCTCGCGCGCGAGCTTCACGCGTTGCGCTTCGCCGCCGGACAGTGTGGTCGCGGGTTGGCCGAGCGACAGGTAGCCCAGGCCGACGTCGACCATCGTCTGCATGATCCGCCCGAGCTGCTTGTGGTGCTTGAACAGCTCGGCGGCCTCGTCGACGGGCGTGTCGAGGATCTGCGCGATCGTCTTGTCCTTGTAGGTCACGAGCAACGTCGCGTCGTTGTAGCGCTTGCCCTTGCACACCTCGCACGTGACGAACACGTTCGGCAGGAAGTGCATCTCGACCTCGCGCACGCCGGCGCCTTCGCACGCCTCGCACCGGCCGCCGCCTTGCTTCGCTGACACGTTGAACGAGAACCGACCGGCCGCGTAGCCATAGGTCTTGGCCTGCGGCATCTGCGCGTACAGTTCTCGGATCAGGTCGAACGCCTTGGTGTAGGTCGCAGCATTCGAGCGCGGCGTCCGGCCGATCGGCTGTTGATCGATCACGATGCACTTGTCGATCTTGCCGAGGCCGGTGAGCTCGTCGTACGGCCCGACGCGCTCGGTCGAGCGATGCAGCATCCGATTGAGCGCCGGAAACAGCGTCGCGTTGATCAGCGACGACTTGCCGGCGCCCGACACACCGGTGACCGCGACCATCACGCCGAGTGGAATCTCGACCGTGACGTTCTTCAAGTTGTGCTCGCGCGCGCCGCTAAGCTTGACCCAGCTCGACGGTCGCCGCCGCGCTTCGGGGACGTCGATCCGCTCCACGCCGGACAGGAATCGTCCGGTCAGCGATGCGGGGGCCGCTCTGATCTGCTCGGGGGTGCCTTCGGCGATCACGCGTCCGCCGTGCCGTCCGGCGCCCGGACCGAAGTCGACGACCCAATCGGCCGCTTCGATCGTCGCCTCGTCGTGCTCGACGACGAGCACGGTGTTGCCGAGGTCGCGCAAACGGTGCAGCGTGCGGATCAACCGCTCGTTGTCGCGCTGATGCAGCCCGATCGATGGCTCGTCGAGCACGTAGAGCACGCCGGAGAGCTCGCTGCCGAGCTGCGACGCGAGCCGGATGCGTTGCGCCTCGCCGCCGGACAGCGTTCCGGCGCCGCGATGCAGCGTCAGGTAGTCCAGGCCGACGTCGAGCAAGAACGTCAGGCGCGCGCGGATCTCTTTGAGCACCTCGCCCGCGATCTGTGCGCGCGAGCCGGTGAGCTTCATCGTGGTCAGCCACTCGTACGCGGCGCGTACCGTCATGCTCGTGACGACGACGATCGACCGTTCGTTGACGAACACCGCGCGCGACTCGGGGCGCAACCGCGCACCGCCGCACGTGCTGCACGGGATCGCGCGGAAGAACTGCTCGTAGTGCGCCTTCGTGCGGTCGCTCGATGATTCTCGATGACGCCGCTCGAGCTGCGCGATGATGCCTTCGAACCGCATCGCCCACTCGCCGGCGGAATGGCGGCCTTCCCAAGCGACGTTGACGCGTTTGTCGCCGGTGCCGTGCATCAGCACCTCGCGCTGCTTCTCGCCGAGCTTGTTCCACGGCTTGTCGAGATCGATCTTGAACGCCTTGGCGAGCGCGTTGACGATGTTCGACGTCCAGCCCGAGTCCTTCGCGATCGCCTCGCCCCACACCGCGACCGCGCCGTCGCGAATCGACCGCGTCGGATCGGGGACGACGAGATCGGGATCGGCCGCGAGTCGCTCACCGAGCCCGTTGCACTCGACGCACATGCCGAGCGGCGAGTTGAACGAGAAGCTCTGCGGCGACAGCTCGGG
>CAZDGY010000912.1:0-3014 GCA_964504685.1 uncultured Kofleriaceae bacterium
GCCGAGCAGTAACCGCGACCATCGGCAGCAGCGGCGCCGGCCACTGCCTCCATCATGCCCTCGTGGGACAGGTACGCGAGCGTGTCGCTCGTGACGTACTTGTTGATCTCTTCGATCGAGTGCGACGACGCCACGAGCTCGCTGCGCGTCGGCGTATCGATGCCGTAGTAGCAAGGGTTCGTCGTCGGCGGTGCGCTGATCCTCAGGTGGACCTCGCGCGCACCCGCGCCGCGCAGCATCTTGACGATCTTGCGCGAGGTCGTGCCGCGGACGAGCGAATCGTCGACGACGATCACCCGCTTGCCATCGACGAGTGCGCGCACCGGCGACAGCTTGAGCCGAACCCCGAAGTGCCGGATCGAATCCTGCGGCTCGATGAACGTGCGGCCGACGTAGTGCGACCGAATCAGGCCCATCTCGAACGGGATGCCGATCTTGCGCGAGTAACCGACCGCCGCTGGCACGCCGGAGTCCGGTACCGGAATCACGACGTCCGCTTCGGCCGGCGCCTCTTGCGCGAGCCGCTGCCCCATCCGCTCGCGGGCGCGATAGACCGATCGGCCGTTGACGAGCGAATCGGGCCGCGCGAAGTAGACGTGCTCGAACACGCAGAACGTCTGGGCGATAGGCTCGGCGAGCTTGTGCGACGTCATGCCGCCCTTCTCGATCACGACCAGCTCGCCCGGCTCGACGTCGCGCAGATAGTCGGCTTCGATCAGGTCGAACGCGCACGTCTCCGACGACAGCACGTAGGAGTCCTTGAGCCGGCCGATCACCAACGGGCGGAACCCGTTCGGGTCGCGGACGCCGATCATCTTCTCGTCGTTCGTGAGCAACACGAGCGAGTACGCCCCGCGCACGCGGCGCAGCGCCGAGATCAGCTTCGTGACGACGTCGGGCTCGCGCGCCTTCGCCATCAAGTGGACGATCACCTCGGTGTCGCTCGAGGTCTGGAAGATCGAGCCCTGCGCTTCGAGCTCGGCGCGAAGCTCGGCCGCGTTCACTAGATTTCCGTTGTGCGCGATCGTCAGCGCGCCGCCGGAGTACTCGAACAGAAATGGCTGGGCATTTCGCAGCTCTGACGATCCCGCCGTCGAGTACCTGACGTGGCCGATCGCGGCCGGCCCGGGCAGCGTGGCCAGCGTCTCACGGTCGAACGTCTCGGACACCAGCCCCATCGCGGCGTGACGGCGCAGGCGGCCGTTATCCGTCGCTGCCAGCCCGGCGGACTCCTGGCCGCGGTGCTGGAGGGCATGCATGCCCAGGTACGCGATGTTGGCCGCTTCATCGTGCCCGTGGATGCCGAAGACCCCACACATGCACGCTGATTACCATGCCCAGCACGTCACGGGGAAACTTGTGAATTCACGCCGCTTGCCTTACCTTTTTTCTCAGCGTGCCACGCATTCTCTGGCGCGATGCGCAGGGCATCGAGGGATCACTCGACCTGACCTCCACAGAGATCAGAGTAGGCCGCGCCATGGACTGCGCGATCCGCACCGACGACGCGATGGTTTCGCGCCACCACTCGCGCATCTACTGGGGCGGCAGCGGCTACCTGCTCGAGGACCTCGGCTCGGCGAACGGCGTGTACTTCCAGGAGCAACGCGTCCAGAGCCACATGTTCAAGCACGGCGACGCGGTGCGCTGCGGCAGCCTGTGGCTGCGGTTCGTCGACGTCGGCGGCGCGAGCCCATCGCCGCCGAGCAGCGGCGGTCAGCCGATGCTGCAGCATCCAGGCATGGGCGCGATCGCGTCTGCCGGGCCGACCGGGCACGTTGCGGCGCTCCCGCACGGCCCAGCGTCGAGCGCGCAGCCGTCGCAAGGTGGCGCGAGTGCCTCCGTCGGCGTCGCCGCGAATTCCGAGTCCGACAACGAGATCCGCGTGCTGCGTCGTCGGGTCGAGCAGCTCCAGACCGAATTGCGGGTCTATCGCGCGCAGAAGTTCAACCAGGACGCGGCGCGCCGGATGGAGGATCTCGAGAACGACCTCTCGATGATGGAGATCGAGCGCGACAACATCAAAGGCCGACTCGAAAAGGCCGAGCGCGAGCTGTTGCTCGAGGCTGGTAGCGTCAAGGTCAAGCGCGCGCTCGAGATCGCAGCGATGACCGCCGAGGTCGCCGCAACCCTCAACGACACGCTGTCGAGCCTGCGGATCGAAGTGATGGCCGCCGAAGGCGAGTTCGAGCAGTACGCTCACAACTTGCCGCGAGCGAGCTTCGAGCTGATCCGGCAATCGCTCAAGGACGCGGCGGGACACTGCGACCAGGCGCGCGAGATGCTCCGCAAGCTGCGCGAAGTCGCCGACTGATTGGCGCGATCACTAACGCTTTCAAGTGGTTAGCTGGGGACGGTGTTCACTTTGTCAACCGGCCGAGCGCTCGCAGTCTGTCCGGCGGCGTGGTTCGTATTCGAACCGAGACGACCGAGGCGTATTCACGAATATCGTGAATCGATCTAGGGTCTTACGTCGATACAAATGTATCGATGTGTTTACAGTCACTAGACATCTGTCTTTGGCCGATTACATTTAGGGTATGGCGGACGTCGTCGCCACCTCCCAACCCAGACCTCGCAGCCGCGCGCATACCGAATCGGTCGCGCGCCGACGCCGCGATGATCGTTGGATCGGATCGACCGCGCTGTTCGCCGCGCTGCTCACGCTGCCGCTCGCGCAATCGAGCTGGCACGGATCCGAAGTCGCCGCTGTGCTCGCCGTCGCGGCAACTGCATTGCTCGCGGGCGAGCGCTGGGCGATCGCCGTCGTCGCAGTTGCCGAGCTCTTGCTCGCTCCGAGCGTCGCCGCGCATACGTTTCTCGGTGGTCTCGCGCTGTGGCCGGGCCGGATCGCCTCGCTCGTCGCGCTGATCGCGATCGTTCCGGGCTTGCTCGCGCTCCGCCGCGCCGCCGCAACGCTCGTCATCGTCACCGGGCGCACGCGCTCGCGAGCGATGTGCCGCCGGTTCCTGATCGGGCTCGTGATCGTCGGCGTGCTCGCGATGCTCGTGCCG
>CAZDGY010000913.1:0-3004 GCA_964504685.1 uncultured Kofleriaceae bacterium
CCCGGCAACCAGTGCAGCTCGGCGAAGAACACGAGGAGCAGCAAGCTCGCGAGCAACATCATCGGGATCGCGATCCCGGATAGCGAGGCCACCGTCGCGAACGTATATCCACGTGCCCCGCCTGACCGCGGCGAGCACGCCGAGCGGGATCGCGAACAGCATCGCGATCAGCATCCCGGCGATCGCGAGCGCGATCGTGTGCGGCATGACCTCGGCGATCCGCGCGGCGACCGTCGGCTTGTTGGCCGGGTCCGGGCATTGATGGCCGAGCGTTCCGTCGGCGATATGGCCCATGAACGTCAAGAACTGGTCGGGCAGCGACTCGTCGAGGCCCATGCACTTCTCGAGCTTCGCGCGCTGAGCGGGCGTGACCTCTCCGCCGGCGAGGTGATCGATCGGATCGCCCGGCACGAGATGCAAGAACGCGAACGCCAGGACGCAGACGCCGAGGATCGCGAGCGCGCCCGAGCCGAGCCGGCGCAGCAGGAACGATCCGAGCGACACCTACGCTAGCTTCGCCGGTATCGACGCGAAGTCAATTACTGGCGGGCGCGAGTGCGCAGAAGCCGGGCGTCGTCGTGTCGACGATATCGCCGGGCGCGAGCACCGGCTCGCCACCGTGGGTGATCATCAACGCGTAGTTGCGGCACTCGTAGCCGCTGCGGCAATCGCCGTTGCTCTTGCACGTCCGCATGCAGTAGCGAATCTCCGAGTCACGCGGCACGCAGTGACCGGTGAGATCGCACAGCTCGTCGAGATTGCAACCGTCGGGTGATTGGCCCTGCGTGCACAGCTCGTTCGAGAAATCGCCGGTGAAGAACCGCACGCACTCGGCTTCGGTCGGGCACGTGTCGTAGTCGCAGCCGAGGATCGTGCAGTAGCCGTCGACCGGATCGGTATCGCAGAACCGGTTGCCGTTCGGATCGCAGTCGGTGCTGAGCACGCACGAGTCGCCGATTTCTTTGCCACAGCCGAGCAGCACGACGAACGCGGCGAGCACGAGCGGGCGGACCATGAGCGGGCGCATCCTAGCGACCACTTGGACCCCCTGCAAGCTCGACGGGTTGCCCATGAAATCGAGTAGATTCCAGCCAGATGCGAGCCGTCGTTCAACGGGTGACCCGAGCGCGAGTCACGGTCGGCGATCGGACGACCGGCGAGATCGATCAGGGCCTCGTCGTGCTGCTCGGAGCCGGCGCGGGCGATGGGGCAAATGACCTCGCTTACATCGTCGACAAGGTTGCCAACCTGCGGGTATTCGCCGACGACGCCGGCAAGATGAACCGCTCGGTGCTCGCCGTTGGCGGCGGGGTCCTCGTGGTCTCGCAATTCACGCTGTACGGCGACGCGCGCACGGGTCGGCGACCCGCTTTTACCGGCGCGCTCGAGCCGATCGAGGCCCGCCGGCTCTACGAACAGTCGCTCGGCGCGTTGCGTGCCGCCGGCGTCACCCGCGTCGAAGCTGGCGAGTTCGCAGCCGATATGCAGGTCGAGCTCGTCAACGATGGCCCGGTCACGATCCTTCTGGATTCGCGCAAGGGCTTCTAGTTTCTGGCGTGGGGCGGAGTTACGTTCGGCACGGCATCGATGAAGGTCAGGTTCTGGGGAGTCCGCGGCTCCATTCCGGTGCCCGGGCGGTCGACCAACCGCTACGGTGGCAACACCTCGTGCGTCGAGGTTCGACCGCGGGGCGAATCGCCGATCATCATCGACGCCGGCACCGGCATCCGCCGCCTCGGCAAGTCACTGCTCGAAGAGGCGTTCGGCGACGGCAAGGGCACCGCTTCGATCCTGATCAGCCACACCCATTGGGATCACGTCCAGGGCTTGCCGTTCTTCTCGCCGCTCTATCGCGCCGGCAACCAGGTCAACATCTTCGCGCGACAGCGCGACATGCACCTCGAAGCGGTGTTCTCCGCGCAGCACGGCGCGCCGTACTTCCCGGTGCCGCTGTCGGCGATCCACGCGGACATGCACTTCCACGAGCTGACCGACAACGCGAGCTTCGACATCGGCCATGCGCACGTCACGTGCACCCGGCTCAATCATCCGTGGACCGCGATCGCGTATCGCGTCGAAGCCGATCACGCATCGGTCGTGTACTGCTCCGACACCGCGCCGTTCACCGACGTCTTGCTCGGCCAAGAGTTCATCGAGCGTCCACCAGTTGGGTCGGTGCCGCCGCCGATCCGCGCCGAGCTCACCGAGATGCGCGACGCCGTGATCGCGCTGTGCCGCAACGCCGACCTCTTGATCTACGACACCCAGTTCACGCCCGAGGAGTACAAGGTTCGCCCGCACTGGGGCCACTCGCGGCCCGACGACGCGATCGAGATCGCGCGGCTCGCCGGGGCGAAGCGGCTTTGCTTGTTCCATCACGCGCCGATGCGGTCCGATGACCAGAACGATCAGATCCTCGCGACCTATCGCAAGGTCGTCGCCGACGCGAACGACAAGTTCGAGTTGATGAGCGCGTACGAAGGCCTCGAGATCACGCTGGGGGACGAATGAGGATCCGGTTCTGGGGCGTGCGCGGCTCGATTCCGGCGCCGGGGCCCGAGACCAATCGCTACGGCGGCAACACGTCGTGCGTGTCGATCACGACCGCGAGCGGCGGGCTCGTCATCGTCGACATGGGCACCGGCCTGATGCACCTCGGCAACACGCTGATGGGGCAGGCGTTCGGCAAGGGCGGCGGGCGCGCGTCGATCCTGCTGTCGCACACGCACTGGGACCACATCCAGGGCCTCGGCTTCTTCCCGCCGGTGTTCATCGCGGGCAACGAGATCACGCTGTGGGGCCCGGGCGGCTCGGACCACGTGCTCGAGGAGATCCTCGAGGGCCAGATGGATCCGAACTTCTCGCCGCTGCAGACGCTCAAGAACTTCGCGGCGCGGTTCGACGTCCGCGCGGCGCCGCTCGAGACGCCGTGGCAGGTCGGCGGCGTGACGATCACCGCGCGCGCGCACCCGCACGGCGCGACCACCGCGCTCGCGTTTCGCAT
>CAZDGY010000914.1:0-2996 GCA_964504685.1 uncultured Kofleriaceae bacterium
TGATGACGACGATGGCCGCGTTGCTCGGCGGTCTGCCACTCGCGCTCGGCTCGGGCACCGGTGCAGAGCTGCGCCGCCCGCTCGGCATCACGATCGTCGGCGGCTTGCTCGTCTCGCAAGTGCTGACGCTCTACACGACGCCCGTGATCTACCTGTTCATGGAGAAGCTCGGGCGCAAAGCGACGCATCACGATGATGCGGGGAACGCGGTGTGAACCTTTCCCAGCCGTTCATTCGCCGGCCGAAGGCGACGTGGCTACTCGCCGCGGCGCTCTTGCTCGCCGGAGCGGCGGCGTTCACTCAGCTGCCGGTATCGCCGTTGCCGCGGATCGATCTGCCGACGATCAACGTGTCTGCCGCGCTGCCTGGCGCGAGCCCGACGACGATGGCGACCTCGGTCGCGATGCCGCTCGAGCGCAGGTTCGGCCGGATCGCCGGCGTTTCGGAAATCACGTCGACGAGCGCGCTCGGCTCGACCAGCATCACGGTTCAATTCGGCCTCGATCGCGATGTCGAGGGCGCGGCGCGCGACATCCAAGCCGCGATCAACGCCGCCGGCGGCGACCTGCCGCCAAATCTCCCGACCCGGCCGAACTATCGCAAGGTCAACCCGTCCGACGCGCCGATCCTGATCATCTCGCTGCGCAGCAAGTCCATCTTGTTGCCGCAGGTGTTCGAAGCCGCGAACACGGTGCTCGCGCAAAAGATCTCGCAGGTGCCGGGCGTCGGTCAGGTCGGCGTCGGCGGTGGTGTCCAGCCCGCCGTGCGTGTGCGCGTCGATGTTCCGACGATCGCCGGCATGGGTATCAGCATGGAGGACGTGCGCAACGCGATCGCGAACTCTACCGTCAACCAGCCGAAGGGCGGGCTCGGCGCAGTGCAGTGGTCGTCGGTCGCCACCGACGATCAGCTGATCGATGCCGAAGCGTGGAAGCAGGTCATCGTGCATTGGGCGACGCCGGGCGAGCAGCTCGCGCAGCCGACGCCGTCGACCTCGACCGTGATCGTCGGTGCGGGCGCCGCTCCGACCGCCGCGGCACCCGGCACCGGCTCGCCGAACGGTGGGCTCGCGGGCACCGGCCTCGGTGCGAGCTCGACGATCTCCAGCACGGGCACGGGCTCTGGCTCGGGCTCGGTGGCACCAGTGCTGACGCTGCCCGGGCAAAACGGAGGCGCGGTTCGGCTTGGTGACATCGCCGAGGTCAAGAACGATGTAGAAAACCAACGCGTCGCGGGTTGGTTTGATGGCGAGCGCACGGTCGCGGTGATCATTCGCCGCCAGCCGGGCGCGAACATTCTCGACGTGATCGATCGGGTGAAGGCGTTGTTGCCCGAGCTCGCGAAGGACATCCCGGCCGGCATCGATATGGAGGTTGCGGTCGATCGCTCGACGACGATCCGCGCCTCGGTGCACGACGTCGAGAAGACGCTCGTGATCGCGATCGGCCTGGTCGTGCTCGTGGTGTTCGTGTTCTTGCGGTCTGGCCGTGCCACTGCGATCCCGAGCGTGGTCGTGCCGCTGTCGTTGATCGGGACGTTCGGCGTGATGTTCTTGCTCGGCTACAGTCTCGACAACCTTTCGCTGATCGCGCTGACGATCGCGACCGGGTTCGTCGTCGACGATGCGATCGTCGTCACCGAGAACATTACGCGCCACGTCGAGAGCGGAGAGCCGGTGCGTACGGCGGCGCTGCGTGGATCGGGCGAGATCGGCTTCACGATCGTCAGCATCACGACCTCGTTGATCGCGGTGTTCATCCCAGTGCTGTTCATGAGCGGCATCGTCGGCCGGCTGATGCGCGAGTTCGCGGTGACGCTGACGATCGCGGTCGTGATCTCCGCGCTGATCTCGCTGACGCTCACCCCGATGATGTGCTCCGTGCTGTTACGCGCGCATCACGACCACAAGCAAGGCCTGATCAGCCGCGGGCTCGATCGCGGGCTCGAAGCGATCGTGTCGGCCTACTCGATCGCGCTCAAGTTCGTGCTGCGGTTCAAGTGGGTCGTGTTCGTGTTCACGCTCGGTACGTGTGCCGGTACCGTCGGTTCGTTCGTCGAGATCTTTACCGAGGGCAAGCCGATCTCGTGGACGCTGTTCCCGCAGCAAGACGTCGGGATGCTCCTGGCCGCTTCCTACGGCCCGCAAGACATCAGCTACGCCGCGATGAAGCAGCGCCAGGAAGAGGCGAACACGATCGTCTCCGCCGACCCAGCCGTCGATCACGTGATCTCGAACATCGGCGGGTTTGGCAGCTCGACGATCAACACCGGCACGATGTTTATCGCGTTGAAGCCGAAGCCGGGTCGCAAGGAGAGCGCCGACGAGGTCGTCGCGCGGCTGCGGCCCAAGCTCGGCCGGCTCGAGGGCATCACGGTCAACCTGTCGGTCGTCCAGGACATCAACGTCACCGGGCGCGGCGGTCGCGCGCAGTATCAATACGCGATCACCGACCAGAACATCGACGAGCTCAACCACTGGGTCCCGATCGTCACCGATGCGATGCGCAAGCTGCCAGAGCTCAAGGACGTCAACTCCGATCTCCAAGTCAGTGGACTCGAGCTCGACATCAACGTCGATCGCGATAGCGCGGCGCGGTTCGGCATCATCGAGGCCGCGGTCGACAACGCGCTGTACGACGCGTTCGGCCAGCGCCAGGTCGCGGTGTTCTACACGCAGATCAACCAGTACCGCGTCGTGCTCGAGGCCGGGCCTTCCGTCGGCGATGGCCCCGACGCGCTGAGCCGCGTGTACGTGCCCGCGAGCGATGGCTCGCAGGTCCCGCTCGCGGAGCTCGTCAAGGTGACCGAGGTCGACGTGCCGCTCTCGGTGGCGCACCAGGGGCAGTTCCCCGCGACGACGGTCTCGTTCAACCTCTCGCCCGGCGTCGCGCTCGGCGATGCCGTGAAGGCCGTGGACAAGGCGACGACGGCGATCGGCATGCCCGCGAGCATGCACGGCTCGTTCGCGGGGACCGCGCAGGCGTTCCAGGACTCGC
>CAZDGY010000915.1:0-2992 GCA_964504685.1 uncultured Kofleriaceae bacterium
ACGAGCTGTTCTTCGTCATCGACGGCACGCTGCTGCTCGACATCGAAGGCAAGGGCACGTTCGAGCTCGCGCCGCGCCAAGGCATGATGGTGCCGCGTGGCGTCGTCCATCGCACGCGCGCGCCGGACCGTACTGTCGTGCTGATGATCGAAGCGGCGACCGTCGTGCCGACCGGCGACTGAGTTACTGGATCACGACCTGGCAGTTGTTGCAGCCGTCGTTCGGGTTGTTGTTGCCGTCGTCGCAGGCTTCGCCATCGGCGGCCTGGACGATGCCGTCGCCGCAGCGCGGCCCGAGCGTGCAGTTCGGGTTGCAGTGGCCGTAGCCGCCGGTGTTCGTGCCGTCGTCGCATTGTTCGTGATCGGACTGGACGATGCCGTCGCCGCAGCGCGGGCCAAAGCCGAGGCAATCAGGCGTGCACGAGCCGTAACCGCCGTTGTTGGTACCGTCGTCGCACGCCTCTTGCGACGAGGTCACGCCGTCGCCGCAGGTCGACACGCACTGGCTGTGCGGCGCGTTGAAGCCTTCGAGCGTGAGCTGGTACGAGGAACCGCTCGTGTGGCGCTCGGCCTGGAACACGTCGACTTGGTAGGTGCCGCCCGCGACCATGCCGAGCTTCGCGCCGGTCGCCGCGTCGAGCGTGACCGAGCCGGTCTCCGGGCTATGCACGCCGCCGAGGTCGACCGCGAGCACGCCGTTGATGAACACGAACACGTCATCGTCACCACGGAACGTCAGCTTCTCGTTCGCGGTGCCACTCCAGGTGAACCAGTACGCGAGCTCCGACGTAAAGCTGAAGTTGTGGCCGCCGACGCGCGCCGGTTCGTCGCCGAGCGCGACCCAGCCGAGGCCGTCGAGCGGGAAGAATGCCTGGCTGTCGAACAAGTAGGTGTTCGCGCCCTGATCGGTCAGCGTGAGCGTCGACGGGATCGTGATGTTCGTCCCCGGTTCGTCGCGGTACCACTCGGCGAACGTCGCCGCGCTGCTCACCGTGGCGGGGTTCGCCTTCGTCAACACCGGCTTGCCTTCGGCATCGAGCGTCGCGGTGAACACCGCACCGAGCAGGCCGGACTCCGCGCCGTTCTTGTTCTCGAAGTCGACAAAGCCACCGGTGATGTCGTGGCCGATGAAGTCGCGATAGACGATGGTCACCGCCAACGTCGCGGGCTCGCCGTCGGTCACCGCGGTGCACGTGAAGCCGGTCTCGGGGACGCACGCGCTCGAACAGCCGTCGAAGTCTTCGAGGTTGCCGTCATCGCACATCTCGCCAGCCTGTAGCACGCCGTCGCCGCACACCGCGGTACACGTGCCGTCGCTCGCGCAGATCGGCTCGCGCTGACACAGCGGATCGCAACCATCGCCGAGATCATCGTTGCCGTCGTCGCACTCTTCGGTGCCGTACGGAAAGCCCTCGACCGTGCCGTCCCCGCACACGGTCTGCGAGCACGTCGTCATCGGCGGGCAGTCCCAGCCTTGTTGGATCTTGCAATCGACAGTGCAGCCGACGCCGGTGCCGTTCGTCGCGCCCAGGTCGCACTCTTCGAAGCCGGCGACGATGCCGTCGCCGCAGCTCGCGGCCGAGCAGCGAATGCCGGGGACCGGACACGTCCAACCGGCTTCGAGCTGGCAGCTCGAGCTGCAGCCGTCGCCGTTCGCGGTGTTGTGATCGTCGCAGCCTTCGAGATCTTCGACGATGCCGTTGCCGCACGTATGGGTCGACAAGCACAGCGTGCCCGGCTCGCCGCATGCGAAGCCGGTCTCGACCAAGCAGTCGGACGAGCAGCCATCGCCCGACGTGGTGTTGCCGTCGTCGCACGTCTCGCCCGGATCGAGCTTGCCGTTGCCGCACGCAGGGCCGGCAGGCGCGTCGATCGCGGCATCGCCGACGATCACGATGCCGCTGTCCGGAGAGTCGTTACCGGCTTGATGACTGCCGCAGCCGACGACGCACGACAAGGCTAGGACAACTGCAGCGTGGAGCTTCACTCGATCCAATGTACGGATCTGCGACGAGGATGCTAGGTGCGCAACGGATGCACTCGTCGCACATCGAGAACCGGCTCGGCCCCGGCGAATGACGATTCCTCGTCGAGAAATCGCGATCGCTATCCGGACGGCTTTAAAGAACCGTAGGAACCGTAGGAACCGGTTACCCCGTTCGTAACCCCTCGCCGGCGTGTCAGCCGATGTAGGCGAGCACGGCGACGACGTCAGCGTCCGCCGCGCCGACCACCGCCAGTGCGACCGCGATGGCTGCCGCGACCGGGATTCGCATGCGCAGAGTGTCCGGGATTCGGACGAGCGGAGTGTCCGGGTTTCGGACGTTGCGGTCCGGGGTTCGGACGCTGCGGTCCGGGGCTGCGAGGCGTCGCGGGCTTTAGTCCTGCGAGCTCTTGCGGCGTGAGGTTGCGCCAGCGTCCGACCGCGAGGTTGCCGAGCATGACGTTCATGAATCGCACGCGCTTGAGCGCCACGACTTGGTAGCCAAACGCTTCGCACATCCGACGGATCTGGCGGTTCCAGCCTTGGGTGAGCACGATCGTGAACGTCTTCGGACCGTGGACCACGACCTTGCAGCGCTTCGTCGTGCCTTCAGAGAGGCGCACGCCCGTGGCCATCTTCGCGGCGAACTCTGCGTCGAGCCCGCGATCGACCGCGACGACGTACTCCTTCTCGTGGTTGTGCTCGGATCGCAGCACTTCGTTGACGATGTCGCCGTCGTTGGTCAGCAGGATCAGGCCTTCGGAGTCCTTGTCGAGCCGGCCGATCGGGAAGATCCGCTCGGGGTGGTCGACGAAGTCGATGATGTTGCCTTCGACGTGGCGTTCGGTCGTGCAGGTGACGCCGACGGGCTTATTGAGCACGATGTAGACCGGGCGCTCGAGCTTGCGCGCGCCGCCGACGAGGTCGCCGTCGACCTTGACCTCGTCGCCGGGGGTGACCTGGGCGCCGAGCGGGGCGGGTGCGCCGTTGATCGTCACCCGGCCCTCCT
>CAZDGY010000916.1:0-2990 GCA_964504685.1 uncultured Kofleriaceae bacterium
GACCGGCATCGCGGTCGGCATGGCGACGAACATCCCGCCGCACAACCTGCGCGAGATCGTCGAAGCCACGATCGCGATCTCGAAGAACCGCGACATCGAGCACGTCGCGCTGATGAAGTTCATCAACGGTCCGGACTTCCCGACCGGCGGGCAGCTGCTCAACAACAAAGTCGAGCTGCGCCAGATCTACAAAGAGGGCTCAGGCACGATCCGGGTGCGCGGCGAGTACAAGCTCGAGGAGAAGAAGAAGGGCGGCACCGACCTCGTGATCACGTCGATGCCGTGGGCGATGTCGAAGGCCGATCTCGTGCAGAAGATCGCGGACGTCATCATCAGCCGCAAGCTGCCGTACCTGCTCGACGTACGCGACGAGTCGACGACCGACATCCGCATCGTGCTCGAGATCAAGAAAGACGCCGACCCCGAGCTCGTGATGGCGTACCTCTACAAGCAGACGCCGCTGCAGGCGAGCTTCCACGTCAACATGACGTGCCTCGTGCCGCCGGAGCTGATGGAATCGGGCAACACCGCGGCACCGCCACAGCCGAAGAAGTGCGGCATCAAGGAGATGCTCCAGCACTTCCTCGACTTCCGCATCATCGTCACCGAGCGCCGGTTCCAATACCAGCTCCGGCAGCTCGCGGCGCGCATCCACATCCTCGAAGGCTTCGTCACGATCTTCGACGCGCTCGACGAGCTGATCAAGATCATCCGCGCGAGCGACGGCAAGGAAGATGCGGCCGGCAAGATCGTCAAGCGGTTCAAGCTCGATGACATCCAGACCGAAGCGATCCTCGAGCTCAAGCTGTACAAGCTCGCGAAGCTCGAGATCAACGTGATCCGCGAAGAGCTCGAGGCGAAAGCAACCGAGGCCAAGCGCATCCAGAAGATTCTCAAAAGCGACGAGAAACTTCTCGACGTAGTGCGCACCGAGCTCGAAGAGGTCGCCGTGAAGTTTGGCACGCCGCGCCGCACGAAGACCGGTGGCGTGGGCGAAGAGCAAGAGTTCGACGAGGACGCGTTCATCGTCGAAGAAGACGCGAACGTCGTCGTCACGAACGACGGCTGGATCAAGCGCGTGCGCGAGCTCAAGGATCCGAACCAGACGCGAACGCGCGAAGGCGATGCAGTCAGCCACGTGCTGCCGGGCTCGACGAAGGAGAAAGTCATCTTCTTCACGAACCGCGGCTCGGCGTACGTCATCAAGATCAACGACATCGCCGCGACAGCGGGCTATGGCGACCCGGCGCAGAAATACTTCAAGTTTGCCGACGGCGAGCGCATTGTCGCGGCGATGACGCTGGATCCGCGCGCGCTCGTGCCGCCGACGTTGCTCGCGGTCACGCGCGCCGGCTTCGGCCTCCGCTTCGCGATCACCCAGCATGCCGAGGTCACGACGAAGGCAGGCCGGCGTTACGCCCGGCCGAAAGATGGCGACGAAGTGCTCGGCGTGCTGCCTTGCAACGACGGCGACGTCGTCGTGTGCGCGACGCGCAACGGCCACGTGTTGCTGTGTAAAGCCGACGAGATCGCGAAGCTCGAAGGCCCGGGCCGCGGCGTCACCGTGATCAAGACGGCCGAAGACGACAGCGTGATCGGCTTCATCGCCGGCCACAAGAGCGACGTGCTGCACGTCGAGACCGAGAAGAGCGGCAAGAAGTTCGATCTCGCCGCCGATCCGAAGCAGGTCAGCGCACGTGGCGGCAAGGGCCGTCAGATCATCAAGCGGGCGCAGCTCGTCGCCGTGAAAGAGCCCGTGACGATCCAGCCGTTGGCGAACGCCGAGGGCGGCCAGGGAGTTAACTGATGGCCTCTGCGAGCAAGTACACCGGCGAGGACATTCAGGTCCTCGAAGGTCTAGATCCGGTCCGCAAACGACCGGGCATGTATATCGGCGGTACCGGCAAGGACGGTTACCACCATCTGTTGTGGGAGGTCGTCGATAACTCGATCGACGAAGTCATCAACAAGCACGCGACGCGCGTCGAGGTGACGCTGCACGCCGACGGCAAGACGTGCACGGTCGAGGACAACGGTCGCGGCATCCCCATCGATACGATGGCGAAGTACAAGAAGCCGGCGCTCGAGATCATCTTCACGACGCTGCACTCCGGCGGGAAATTCGAGCGCGGCAAGAGCTACGCGGTATCGGGCGGCTTGCACGGCGTCGGCGCGGCGGTCGTCAACGCGCTATCGAGCGAGCTGATCGTCCATGTCAAGCGCGACGGCCAGAAGTACGAGATGAGGTTCCAGCGCGGCGAGCCGAAGTCCAAGCTCAAGAAGCTCGGCCCGGGGCGCGGCACCGGCACGACCGTGACGTTTCATCCCGACGACGAGGTGTTCGGCGGCAAGCTGCAGTTCGATCCCGCGCAGATCGCCGAGCGACTCGAAGCGAAGAGCTATCTGCACGGCGGCCTCGAGATCGAGTTCAAGGACGAGACCGCGAAGCCGGCGGCGACGCACAAGTTCATTCATCCCAACGGCATCGCGGAGTACCTGCCGAAGCTGATCGCCGAGCGCGACAAGCAGCCAGTGCCGCCGGGCGGGCCGCTATTCTTCCTCGAGAAGCAGGACAAAGAGCTCAAGATCGGTCTCGAGCTCGCGCTGCAGTGGACCGAGTCGCCCGACGATCTGATCAAGACCTACGTCAACTCGGTGCCGACGCCCGACGGCGGCACGCACGACACCGGGCTGCGCTCCGCGATCGTCAAATCGATCCGCAACTACATCGCGACGCACAAGCTCGATCCGAAGGGCGTCACGCTCACCGCCGAAGACATCCGCGAGGGCGTCGTCGCGGTGCTGTCGACGTACGTCCACGATCCGCAGTTCCAGAGCCAGACGAAGAACCGGCTCAACAACCCCGAGGTCGCGGCGCAGGTCGAGGGCCTCGTGCGGCCGGCGCTCGAGAACTACCTCAACAGCAACCCGAACTGGGCGCAGGCGGTGGTCGCGCGCACGATCATCTCGGCGCGCGCGCGCGAGGCGTC
>CAZDGY010000917.1:0-2979 GCA_964504685.1 uncultured Kofleriaceae bacterium
CGCCGATCCGATCCGGCATCGCTGTCACGCCGCGATCGACAACCGTCCGCTCGCGGCGGCGTTGGCGCCTATCGTCGAGGAGAGTCGGCGAGCGGCGTTCGAGCGGGTCGCCCGCGCGCCGACGGGCGATGCGTTCGTGTCGACGGTCCGTGCCACGCAGGCCCACCTCGAGTGCGACCGGGTATTCCGTTTCCCGCCGCTCGATGGCGCGTATACGTGGCAGACCAGCAGCGCGCTTGCGACGTTCCAGCGGGGCGCGATGATCCTCCCGACCGGGATACTCGACGCCGCGACGCGCGACGCCCTCGTGCTCGACAGTCGCGAGCGTGACTTCCGCGCGGCCCTGCGCGTCTTGCGCGAGCGCGTGATCGCGGCGACGGGGCTGATCGAAGATGGGACCGCCGGCGCCGGCGAAGGCACCGTGCTGTCGCGCGCGCTCGAGCCCGAGGGCACCTGGCGCGTCGCCGGGTACACCCCGCTCGAGGATGCCGCGCCCGATCTCGTGTCCGCGGCGACCGAAGCAGCGGCGATCGCGCTCGGCTTGCGCGACGCCGTCTCGACTCGCGCATTCCTTGCCGATGCGCCGCGCGCGGTGGCGGTCGCGCTGCCGCCGGCCCCGCCCTATCACTCGCGCACGATGACGCTCACGATCGAGATCGATCGCGGCGATGTCTGGCACGACGTCACGCCCCGCGCGCGCGATGTATCGCGCCGCCCCGCGCTGATCGTCTATGCGCTCGCCGGCGCGCGTCGCATTCCTCTCGCCCGGTGGCCCACCACGATCGGGGGCTGGCAGGACCACCAGCTCGCGGATGGCGACCTCGTGCAACGCTGGGAGGAATCGCCCGTCGGACATCGCGTGTGGCGCGACATCTACGTGGGCCCCACCTGGCTTCCACCCGACGCGACGCCGGACCGCGAGCTCGTGCGCACCGATGGTGACGACGCCGCGCTCGCAAGCGATGTGCTGGGGCCCAGCTATCGTGCTGCATTCGGGCTCGTCGAGTTTCCGCACTTCGTCGAGAAGCGCGCGCGAGGCCAGACAGTGCTCGTCTCCGAGGACGTTCGCACGCACGGCAGTGGGGACCTGAGATCGGTCGCCGACGGCGCGAGCCACGGCTGTCATCGCCTCCTCGGCTTGCACGCCGTTCGCCTCGCGGACTTCCTGCTCGCACACGAGGCGTACGTCCGGCGCGGCGACGACGCGACTCGCTATCGTCGCGTGGTGCACTCCGGCAGCGCGGCGTTTCCGATCGCGATCGACTCGCTCGGGTATCGGCTCGAGCTGCTCTCCCCGATCCCGGTGAACGTGTTGCCGGGGCGCGTGCACACGGAGGGCGACGGGCTGTAGCAAGACCTCGTGACATGCGCGATGCAGAACTCCGTCGCAACCGAGGAAGGATGGTCCTCATGTTGAACTTGATCTGGTTGTCGTCGCTGTGTTGCTCGTGGCGTGGGTGGTGGGGCTCTCGACCGGGTACACGATGGGCGGGCTGATCCACATTCTGCTGGTGCTCGCGATCATCGCTGTGCTGGTCCGCGTCATCCTCGGCCGACGCGTCGCGTAGGGGCACAGCGATCATCCGTTCGCGTTCGCGTCGCCGCTCAGCAAGACCTCTTCGAGCGTAGACATCAACTCGACGAGCTTCACCGGCTTGGTCAGGTAGCGATAGAAGCCGGACTCACGTGCGCGAGCGGTATCCTTCGGTAGCACCGCCGCCGAAAGGCCGATCACCGGAATCGCGCGGGTCTCCGGCCACTCGGCGAGCATGCGAGTCGCTTCGATCCCGCTCATGCCGGGCAGGTTGACGTCCATGATCACCGCGTGAGGGCGGCGGGCGCGGATGATCTCGAGCCCGGTCTCGGCGGTGGTCGCCGTGAACATCTCGAGGCGCGGGAGGTCGTCCATTACCGCGTGCATGAGTGCGATGTTGGACGGGTTGTCCTCGACGTATGCGATGAGGAACCGCGCGCCCTCGCCGGCGAGCGGCGATGCGACGGGGGCCCGCCGATGGACGATCGGCATCTCGCCGGTCGCTTGCCGGTACTCGGGCAACTCGATCCAGAACTCCGAACCGGCGCCGGGTTCGCTCTCGAATCCGACGCGGCCGCCCATCATGCCGGCGAGTCGCTTGGAGATCGCGAGGCCGATGCCGGTCCCCTGGATCGGGCCGGTCTCCTGGCCGGCGCGCTGAAACGGCTCGAAGACCTTCGCTTGCTTGTCGGCCGGGATGCCGACGCCATCGTCGCTCACCGCGATCCGCACCGCGCTGGGCTCGGCGCGACGGACGCTCAGCGTCGCGTGGCCGCCCTTGCGTCCATACTTGATCGCGTTAGAGCCGAAGTTCATGAGGATCTGCGAGAGCCGCGTGCGATCGGCGACCACCACCGGGGCGTCGTCGTTCGACACGTGGCGAATCGTGATGCCGTGGCCAGCGGCCAGGGGCTCGAGGGTCGACACCACGTGGCGAACGACGTCCTCGATCGACATCGGCTCCGCGGAGATCTCGAGCCGCCCCGACTCGATCCGCGCGAGGTCCAGGATGTCGTCGATCAGCTTGAGCAGGTGCGCGCCTCCGGTCTGGACGTGCTGGAGCCGGTCGAGCTGGCGCTGGCTGAGTGGCTCCTTGCGATCGCGCTGCAAGAGCTCGGCGAAGCCGAGGATCGCGTTGAGCGGCGTCCGCAGCTCGTGGCTCATCGACGCCAGAAACTCGCTCTTCGCCGCGCTGGCCGCCTCTGCTTCCGTGCGGGCGGCCCGGAGTTCGTCCTGCTGCGCGACATCACTCGTGATATCCGCGTACAGCGAAACGGTCCCACCTTCAGGCGTGCGCTGCTCGAGCACGCGCAAGATCCGGCCGTCTCCGGAGATCGTCGGGGACCTTAGAGATGCGCACCGGAGACGGCCGGATAATGCGCGTGCTCGAGCAGCGCACGCCTGAAGGGGGGACCGTTTCGCTGTACGCGGATATCACGAGTGAT
>CAZDGY010000918.1:0-2976 GCA_964504685.1 uncultured Kofleriaceae bacterium
GGCGGCGCGCTGCAGCAGATGTCGATCTTCGCGCTCGGCATCATGCCGTACGTGACGTCGTCGATCGTGATGCAGCTGCTCACCGTCGTCGTGCCCAAGCTCGATCAGCTCAACAAAGAGGGCGAGCAGGGCAGGGCGCGGATCAATCAGCTCACCCGCTACGGCACGATCCTCGTCGCGTCGGTGCAGGCGTGGTTCATCGCGACCTACGTCGAAGGCCTGTCGAAGAACGGCGCGGAAGTCGTCGTCGGCGGCGGTGGCTTGACGTTCCGATTGATGACCGTGCTGACGCTGACTACCGGCACCACGATCATCATGTGGCTCGGCGAGCTGATCACCGATCAAGGCATCGGCAACGGCTCGTCGCTGATCATCTTCGCCGGCATCGTCGCGGCTATGCCCGACGGCCTCACGCGGTTCTTGTCCGGATCCGGTGGCGGCGGCGCGAGTGGCCTCACCGTGCTGTTCATGCTGCTGCTCGTGATCGGCACGATCGCGGCGATCTGCTACTTCGAACGAGCGCACCGCAGAATTCCTGTCCAGTACACGAAGCGACAGGTCGGGCGAAAGATGTACTCGGGCGCGCAGAGCTATCTGCCGCTCAAGATCAACGTCTCCGGCGTCATCCCGCCGATCTTCGCGTCGTCGCTATTGATGTTCCCGGCGCAGATCGCCGGCATGTCGGGCTCGACGTGGTTGCAGGAGTTCGCGTCGGTGTTTCACCAAGCGGACTGGCGCTACAACACGGTGTTCACGATCCTGAACGTGTTCTTCGCGTTCTTCTACACCGCGGTCGTGTTCAATCCGGTCGACGTCGCCGATAACCTCAAGAAGTCGGGCGGGTTCATCCCGGGCATTCGGCCGGGCAAGAACACTGCGCAGTACATCGAGCGCGTGCTGTCGCGGATCACGTTCGCCGGCGCGATCTACCTCTCGGTGATCTGCATGATCCCCGCGCTCCTCATCAAGTACATGTCGGTGCCGTTTCAGTTCGGCGGAACCGGACTACTGATCGTCGTCGGCGTCGCGCTCGACACCGTGCAGCAGATCGAGTCGCACCTCATCACGCGCAACTACGAAGGCTTCGCCGGACCGAAGGGTCCGCGCATCCGCGGCCGCGTCGCTGCTCGAACTCGCTAAGGCGCGCTAGAGGCGCGGCGATGCGGATCATCTACAAGTCGCCGGCCGAAGTCCGGCTGATGCGCGAAGCCGGGTTGGTCGCCGCAGAAATCCTCGAGTCGATGTGCACTGCCGCGGTCGCCGGGACGTCGACGTTCGAGCTCGACCGCATCGCGCGCGCCGGCATCGACAAGCACAAGGTCAAGAGCGCGTTCCTCGGCTGCGCGAGCCCGCCGTACCCAGCGGTCGTGTGCACTTCGATCAACGAGGTCGTCGTCCACGGCATCCCGCGCAAGAACGAGGTGCTCAAAGACGGCGACATCATCGGCATCGACTTCGGCATCTACATGCACGGATTCTGCGCCGATACCGCTCGCACCGTGATGGTCGGCAACGTCAGCCCCGAGAAGCGGAGATTGGTCGATACCGCGCGCGAGGCGCTCGATGCCGCGATTGCCCTGTGCACGGTCGGGCATCGGCTCGGCGACCTCGGCCACGCGGTCCAGAGCTATGCGGAATCACGCGGTTATTCGGTCGTCCATCAGTTCGTCGGCCACGGAACCGGCCGCCAGATGCACGAGGAGCCTCAAGTCCCGAACTTCGGCGCGCCCGACTCGGGGAAACGGCTCAAGAGCGGCCTTGTCATCGCCGTCGAACCCATGGTAAACGCCGGGACCCCTGAGGTAGAAATCCTCGACGATGAATGGACGGCCGTGACTAAAGATCGCTCGATGTCCGCGCACTTCGAGCACACGATCGCCATCACCGATGAGGGACCTTGGGTGCTCACTCGCCCATCCTCGACGCAGCCCGGAGTTATTGGACAGTCGCCATGAAGGTACGTGCATCCGTCAAACCCATCTGCCCTAAGTGCAAGATCATCAAGCGCAAGGGTGTCGTGCGCGTGATCTGCTCCAATCCTCGTCACAAGCAGAGGCAGGGTTAAGCCATGGCTCGCATCGCAGGCATCGACCTCCCGCGCAACAAGCGGATCGAGATCGCGCTCACGTATATCTATGGCCTCGGTCGCCACGCGGCGAACGTCGTGCTCGCTGACGCCGGCGTTTCGCCGGACAAGAAGAGCGACGACCTCGACGAGAACGACGTCCGCAAGATTCGCGACGCGATCGAAGCTCACTACCGCGTCGAAGGCGATCTCAAGCGCGACGTCCAGCTCAACATCAAGCGGCTGATCGATCTCGGCAGCTATCGCGGCGGTCGTCACCGCCGCAACCTGCCGGTTCGCGGTCAGCGCACGCATACCAATGCCCGCACACGTAAGGGGCCGCGCCGCATGGCGGTGAAGAAGATGGGCGCCGTTACCAAGAAGTAGGCGAGCGAGAAAATCATGTCGACCGTCAAAGCCAAGCAGAAGAAGAAGGTCCGGAAGAACATCCAGACCGGCGTCGCGCACATCTCCGCGACGTTCAACAACACGATCGTTTCGATCACCGACGTCTCGGGCAACGTCGTCGCGTGGTCGAGCTCCGGCACCTGCGGGTTCAAGGGCTCGCGCAAGTCGACGCCGTTCGCGGCGCAGCTCGCTGCCGAAGACGCCGCCAAGAAGGCGATGGAGCACGGCGTCCGCAACGTGACGGTCTACGTCAACGGTCCGGGCTCCGGCCGCGAGTCGGCGCTTCGTGCGCTGAATGCGGTGGGTTTCAAGATCAACCTGATCCGCGACGTCACGCCTGTCCCTCACAACGGATGCCGGCCGCGCAAGCGCCGCCGCGTTTGATCACCTCGTCGAGGATCTAAGAAGATGGCTCGTTATACTGGTGCAGTTTGTCGGCTCTGCCGGCGCGAAGACATGAAGCTCTTCCTCAAGGGAGAGCGTTGCTACACGGACAAGTGCGG
>CAZDGY010000919.1:0-2976 GCA_964504685.1 uncultured Kofleriaceae bacterium
TCGAGGATCGCCCGCGCTTCCGCGAGCGTCGTGTCGGGCCGCATGTGCAAGGCGATAACGTCGGAGCTGCCGCGCAGATCGCGCAACACATCGATCCGCTGCTGATTCGGCCCGTATTTGTGGCCGGCGATCACGAGCTCGCCTTGGCGAGTGAACTCGGCCTCCGGCAAACCTGGGTCTTCTTCGGACGCGGCTCCGGCGATCGGCCAGTTCGCAGGATCGGCGCGGCGCTCGACGTCGTCGATCGTGCTGACCGCGCTGCGATCGAGCTCTTCCCAGGCGAGCACGGCCTGGTGCCAACCCGGATCGCTCGAGCACGATAGGCAATCGCCGACCGCGTTGCGCGCGCGCTCGGTCGCGCGACGGATCCCGAGCGCCTCGACCACGAGGCCCTGATCTTCGGGCACGACGCGTTTGCAATCGATCGCGAGCACGCCGCCGCACATCCGCTCGAGATACGCGCTTGCGCTCTCGCCCGGTTTCGGCACGAGCTCGGGCGCTTTCGGGTCGCGCACTCTGTTCAGCTCGTCGGCTTCGATCGCGGGCGCGAGCAACGTCGGGAACACGGTGAGTGCGAGCGCGTCGATCTGCTCCGCGATCGGTTTGGCCTGCACGGACTTGATCGGCTCGATCGCCAGCACGACGAGCCTGAGCTCGGCATCCTCGGCGACCGACTTGTCCATGCCCGGGCGCAGCGCAACGACCGTGTGCGCGAGCTCCGCGTATGCGGCGGGGGTGCGCCCGGCGCTGACGAAGTCGTTCACCGCCGCGGTGAGCTCGGCGCGGTGGTAGTCCTCGCTCGAGCTGCCAGGCTTGACGCCGATCGCGTCCTGGCCGCAAGCGGCAAGGAGGATCGAGGCGACGAGGGCGGCCCGCATCATGGCTAAGACGCTCGTAGTAGCAAGCCGGATGCCCACGTCAGCCACGTGACGCGGTGGTGACGCAAGCGGTCAAAACCGCGGGATCGAGCTCGCGACCGAGCGCTACGAGCCTGCCGCGGTCGCCGAGCCCGGGCGGCTTGCCGGCCAGAGGTTCGATCGAGACTCGCAACCCCACCCGGTGGAAGGCGAACCAGCCACCGTCGGTGGCACGCGCGATGCCCTTGATCCGGACGTAGCTCGCGGGCAGCTCGCCCAACGCTTCTTCCAGCTCTTCGACGTCCATCGCACCGGAGAGCTCGATGCTGACGCTGTCGACTCCGTGTGCATGGCTGTCGGTGTGGCGACAGGCATCGTCGTGCTCGTGCGGCGCGGGCTCGGGCACGGGCACGGGCTCGATGTTCGGATCGACGAGGATCTCCTCGAGCCACCGAGCGTGCTGTTCGGTCGTCCCGCGCCGGATCATTGCTTTGGGGGCGAGCAACTCGACCTCGCGCACGACCGCCGCGACCTCCGCAGCGCCGGCGAGCTCGCCCTTCGAGATCAGGACGACATCGGCGTACGCGACCTGGGCATCGACCGCCGTGGTCACCGCGCGCGACGCACGAAAGTTCGCCGCGTCGACGACCGTGACGACCACCGCGAGCCGGACGTAGCGATCGACCGGCGATTTGCGCACCGCCCACGCGATCTGAATCGGCTCGGCGACGCCGGTGGTCTCGAGCACGATCGCCGACAGGTCCGGCGTCCGCTCGACCAGCTCGATCAACGTCGCGTCGAGCTTGTCGCCGAGCGCGCAGCACACGCAGCCGCCGGGGAGCTCGACCTGGCGCGCCGACTCGCCGCCGAGCAACGCGCCGTCGATGCCGATCGCGCCGAGCTCGTTGACGATGACGCCGATCTTGTCGCTGACCTCCGCACCGCCTGCGGCGGCGCTACGCGTCGGGCGTTCGCCCGACTTGTCAACCTCCGCACCGCCTGCGGCGGCGCTACGCGTCGGGCGTTCGCCCGACTTGTCGACCTCCGCACCGCCTGCGGCGGCGCTACGCGTCGGGCGTTCGCCCGACTTTTCCACCTCCGCACCGCCTGCGGCGGCGCTACGCGTCGGGCGTTCGCCCGACTTGTCCGCATGCTCGGCCGCGCGGCGCGCGAGCAAGCGGTTCACGAGCGTGGTCTTGCCCGCGCCGAGAAATCCGGTCACGACGACCAGCGGCACCATTAACCCCAACATAGCGCGATCGGCTACGATGCCGAGCCGTGCTCGAGCGCCTGAAGAGCAAGAACCTCGACACGTGGATGCGGGACTACGCGCGTCACCTCGTGCGCCGAGCACGCACGCCGCGCGGCGCCGGACCGCGTCACGTGCTGTTCGCGCTGTGCGATCACTACGAGCCGCTGTGGGGCAAAGCCGACGAGCAGACCGGCCGCGCGCGGGTCGACGCGTGGGCGGATCGCTATCCCGATCTCGATCGGTTTCGCGACGGCAACGGCCGGCCGCCGCGCCACAGCTTCTTCTTTCCCGGCGAAGAATATGCGCCCTATTACCTCGATCGCCTCGCCGAGCTCGCGCGCAAAGGCTTTGGCGAGGTCGAAGTCCACCTCCACCACGACAGCGACACCGCCGCCACGCTCAAGGACAAGCTCCGCACGACGCTGCGCGACTTCGCGGGTCACGGCCATCTGTCGCGTGACGCCGCCGGCAACTTCCAGTGGGCGTTCATCCACGGCAACTGGAGCCTCGCGAACGGTCGGCCCGACGGCAAATGGTGCGGCGTCGACGACGAGCTCGTCATGCTGCACAAGCTCGGCTGCTACGTCGATCTCACGTTCCCGAGCGCGCCCGATCCGTGTCAGTCCGACAAGGTCAACCAGATCTACTGGCCCACCGGCGATCTCACCAAGCGCCGCAGCTACGAGCACGGCGAGCGCGCCCGCGTTGGTGCCTTCCACGACGATCGCCTCCTCATGATCACCGGCCCGCTCTCCTTCGCGCGCAATGGCACCGGCGTCCGGCTCGAGAACGGCGCGATCACCGGCAGCGATCCACCGACGCCCTCGCGCGTGAAGACCTGGGTCGATCAGGCGATCCACATCGAGG
>CAZDGY010000920.1:0-2976 GCA_964504685.1 uncultured Kofleriaceae bacterium
CTCGTGCCGACCGGGCGCGGTGCATGCTTGAGATACTGCTCGTGGAGGTCGTCGCGCATGGCCTTGGCGACCGCCGGGTCGATGAACGCAGACGCCCGACTACGCGCGATCGCGGCGTCACTCTTGGCCTGGTCGTTCTGGAACGTGAACAACACGACGCAGACGGGTCTGCCGGTCTTGTCGTAGCGGAATAGCCGGCCGCCGATCGTCCCGATCTTGAGGTCCTTGACGCCGAGCGCGACCGGTGCGGCAACCAGGTCCAGCCGATAGATGAGATACGCGGGCGCGGCAAGCAGCTCGGCCGCCGCTCGGCGCTTGGCGGTCTCGTCGGCCGATCCGTCGATCAGCACGCGCGCGGCCGGTGCGTCGAGCTCGGTGGGATTCATCCAGTCCGAGAGCTCCGCGATTTTGTCGAGCGGGCGATTGTCGATCAACAGCAGCGTGCGACGAGTCATCGGCGCACCGATCAACTCGTCGGCCTTGCAAGTGCGAACCGCGGCCGGCGCGGGCACGTCGTTCACCATCCGATCGGCGATCTGGAGAAACATCGCCGGATTTGCTTCCGCAGGATGCCGACAAGCGCCGCTGCCAGCGACCACGAGGAGCGCGACCAGGCTACGCGCTGATGATCGTGCCGACATCTTCGCCCTTGAGCGCGGCGAGCACCTGGCCGGGCTTGAGCCCGTTGACGATCTGCAGCTCTTTGCACCAACGGGCGCGCGGGAGGTACTCGACCACTTTCCGCTCCACCACCATGTCGGCGAGGTTGCGCTCGGTCAACGCCTTGGCATCGATGCGCGGGATCAGCGTCGCACTCGGGTTCTTCTTCGGGTCGTCGGTGTAGAGCCCGTCCTCGTCCTTGACGAAGATCGCGCGCTTGACGCCGAGGAATTCGCACGACAAGAACGCGCCGGCGTCCGTGCGATGGGGCGGAATCCGACTGCCCGCTTCGTGCTTCTCCCAATAGCCGAACGGCGGCATGCCGCTCATCACGGGGATGCACCCGAGTTGCAGGTAGAGCGGCAGCTTCTCGAAGTCGTCCGGCAGGATGTACAAGCCGCCATGCTTGGCGAGCAGCATCTGCACCATGCGGGCGTTCTGCATCGGGATGTATTTGCCGAGCGTAGCCACCACGCCGGTCGGCATCTCGAGCTCGCTCGCGATCGAATAGATGTGACGCGCGCGCGTGCCACCGCCGGTGAGCAATACAACCTGAATGCCTTGTTTGCGCGCCTCGATCACCTCGTCGAGGATCGGGAACAGGCCGGCGCGTCCTCGATCCATGATCGACTGACCGCCGATCTTGACGACGCGCACGTCCGGCATCACGGCGACCGGCCGGTATTCCATCGGCAGCGGCTGTGATCCGGTCAACGTCGCACCGGCGAGTGGCGATGCGATCGTCTTGCGCTCGCCGATCACGTGGCGCTCGCTTTCTCGATCACGGTGCCGACGTCTTCGCCGTCGAGCGCGCGCGTCAGCATGCCCGGCTTCAGGCCGTTGACGATCACGACCCTCCGGAGATTCTTCGCCTCGTTCCACGAGCGATAGAGCTCCTCGTCGAGGATGTTCTCCGTTGGCATCCGGCCGATCAGCTCTTCGAGCGTGATCTTCGGAATCAGCTTGGCGTGCGGATGCAGCTTGGGATCGCGGTCGTAGAGGCCGTCCTCGTCTTTCACGAAGATCAGCTGCTTCATGCCCAGCACTTCGGCGAGCTGGAACAACCCGAAATCCGAACCGTGCATCGGGACCGCTCCCTCGAGTGGAGGTGGTTCCCAGAAGTGGAACGGCGGCACGCTGATCGCGATCGGCGTAATGCCGGCATCGAAGTACAGCGGCAGATCCCAGAAGTGATCGCGCTGCATCGGCATCGAGCCGTGCGGCGCGAGCAGTGCGTTGAGCAGGATCGCGTTCAGCTCCTCCATCGCGCCAACGAGCTGTGCGATGCCACCGGTCGGCAGGCCGAAATCGAGCGCGATCGACATCGTATGGCGTACCCGAGTTCCGCCGCCGACGCCGATCACGATCTTGTGGCGGCGTTTGACGACCGCTAGCTCGTCGACCAACGGCAGGATCGCGCTCTTGCCGCGATCGAAGATGCTCTGACCGCCGATCGAGACGAGCGAGACGTCCGGGAAGATCTTGAGATCGCGCTCGCTCTCGGTCTGGGAAAGCACCCTGCGGTCTTGCAGCGACTCGCGCATCAGTTGCGACTGGATGTGCGTGCGGCCGTCGCCGGCGACGAGGTTGGTCATATTGATCCTTGGCGAAGGATAGCGCCGAAAAGACGTAAGGCGCCACCGTGGGGCGGCGCCTTACGGCGAGCCAAGGTTCTCCTCGCTAGTCGGTCAGGGTCGGCTTGCCACAGAGTGGCGCCGTCGTACCGTTGAGGTGCGCGGTGGTCAGCGCCGCAAAGCTGGTCAGCGCCGTCATGCCCTTGTTGTCGGTCGGGTTCCAGTTGTTCGGGTGTTCGCCGTTCGTACCGCCATCGGCCGCCAGCTTGAACGGAACCGTATTGACAACGACGGTGTTCGTCGTGGTGTCGACCGTGAAGAACGTCGACATGTACTCGCGGTAGGTCGACATCGTGGTGAACATGTTCTGGGAGTCGGGCGTCGCCACGAAGTACGATTGCGCCTGGCCATTGACGTGGCACTGCTTGCAGTAGCCCTGGTTCGTTTCCACCTGCTGCGCGAACGCGGTCGCGACGTTGGCGGTCATGAAGTCGGTGTACTGCATGCAGCCCGAGAATTGCGCCATGTAATCGGTCGTGCCACCGCCACCACCGGTGCTGCGCCACGACGCTTCGAGCGCGAGCCAGTCGGTGATCGTCGTGGTCTGGTCCGCCGTGAACGATGCGTAGTGCGCGGTCGTCGACGGGATCGAGAGGAGCGGCGCGGTCGCGGTGAAGCTACCAACGACACTCGTCATCCCGGTGATCATCGTCCAGGCCGCCAACGGATCCTGGGTAGGCGT
>CAZDGY010000921.1:0-2975 GCA_964504685.1 uncultured Kofleriaceae bacterium
GTCATGCACGCGATCAAGAAGGAGAAGGTTCGCAACGCGCAGACCGGCCGGATGGAGGACCCGGACGAGGCGATGATGCGCGAGGTCGAACGCACGCTCGATCTCGCCGGTCGCGCCGACGATTTTCGCCAGGGCTTGATCGCGAAGATCGGCGCGTGGTCGCTCGATCACAAAGGCCAGAAGCCGGTCCTCAACGAGATCTTCGCGGACATCCTGCGCAAGCTGCGCGACGCCTACTTCGAGAAGCACAAGAAGGTGATCGGCAAGGGCATCACCGACCTCGTGTCGTTGCTCGCGGGCAACGAGAGCCACCTCAACGCGGACGCGCGAGCTCGCGCCGACGCCGCGCTCGTTACGCTGACCACCAAGTACGGCTACTCGAAAGACTCGGCGCGGGATCTCGTGGGCTCACTCGCGTCGATGCGCTATCGCAGCTGACATCGTCATGTAACTCGCCGGCAAGCCGACTCGCCGGCCGGTTGACCACTCGAGCAACCGCAACGCCCCGGAAAGCGGGGTCGCCGCGACGGGTATAGCTCTTGCTGTAGTGACCGGTATGAAATCGCACATCCTCGTTGTGGCGCTCATCACCGCCTGCGGAGCTCACGGGCCAGCCGTTGGCGGCGGCGACGATTCGGGTAGCGGCAAGGGCGATGGTGACGGCAGTGGATCGGACGCCGGCACGAGCGGCGCCTATATCATCGACGAGACGTTCAACGAGGTCGCGACCGGGTTCGCTCCTGGCACGCCCTGGGTCGTAGCCCAATCGCCGACCGGCTCGGTGACCGCCGCCGAGGTCCCGTACGCGGCCGACAAATCGATCGCGATCGTGAAGCCCGACACGAGCGGGACGTCGAGTTTGGCAACGTCGTTCGCACCCCAGAGTGGCCGAGTCGTGTTCGAAGCGAAGGTCAAGGCGGGCGAGACCGCCGGGTTCAAGGCGATCCCATACATCTATGACGCGAACGGCGCCGCGGTCGCGTCGATCTCGCTGCAGGACGGCAACCTCAACGCTCACATCGGCGCGACCACCACGTTGGTCCAAACGTTCGCTGCGAACGTCTGGTACCGGGTGCGCGTCGTCGTCGATACGACGCAGGGAACGTTCGATCTCTACGTCGATGGCGTTCGCAAGGAGCACGCGGTCGCGTTGCGCACCGCCTCGGCCTCGGTCGGCAAGGTCAGCTACTTCATGGACGGCGCGAACACCGGCACGCTGTACGTCGACAACGTCAAGGTCTACACCGAGGCGGCGTACATCGGCGCGCCACCGTCGCCGGTGTTCGATGCCCGCGACTACGGCGCGAAGGGCGACGGCGTGACGAACGACACCGCGGCGATTCAAGCGGCGGCCGACGCTGCAGCAGGCACCGGCGGCTCGGTCGTGTTGTCGGGCGGTACGTTCCTCTCCGGCACGGTCACGCTCGGCAGCAAGCTGACGTTGTTCGTCGACTCGTCGGCGGTGTTGCTCGGCAGCCCGAACCCCGCGGATTACCCGACCCAGACGCCCGCAACCGGCAACACCCAGCTGTCGAACACCCAGCGCGCGCTGCTCTACGCACCGAGCTCGACGAACCTCACGATCGACGGCGGCGGCGTGATCGACGGCCAGGGCGACTCGTTCGACAACACCAAGCCCGAGGCCACGCGGCCGCTGCTGATCTGGGCGGTGCTCGCGCAGAACCTGACCGTGCAGAACCTCTACTTGCGCAAAGGCGCGGTGTGGAGCCTGGTCAGCATGGAGAGCGACCACGTCGTCATCAACAACATCAACTTGCAGTCGAACTACATCACGCACGACGGCATCGACATCGTCGATGGCACCGACATCACGGTCGAGAACAGCGCGGTCAACGCAGGCGACGACGCGATGTGCTTGAAGAGCGGCGTGCGCCGCGGCATCGACACGATGGTCGTCAAAGACTCGGTGTTCACCGGCAACAACGGTGGCTCCAACGGGATCAAGGTCGGCACCGCGACCTACGGCGCGTTCGCGAACATCACGATCGAGGACACGTGGGTCAAGGATGTGCAGTACGCGGCGATGGCCATCGAATCCCGCCAGGGCGCCGACATCGAAGGCATGGCGTTCGAACGCGTCGAATTCTCGAACACGGGTGGCGCGTTCTTCGTCTACCTCGCACAGCAATCGACCACGCACCCGATCGGCGACGTGCCGAAGCTCGGCAGCATCGACAACGTGTCGTTCACCGACATCACCGGCTCGACCTCGTCGTGGGCGCACTCGCTGCATCAGGGCTCACTCATCACCGGCCACATCTTCAACGGCACGACCTATCCGATCACGAATCTCAGCTTCACCCGAGTCGCGGTGACCTACGATGGCGGCCTATCGACCGTGCCGGGTGCACCGCCCGAAGCGATGCCGGACCAATATCCGGAGTCGAACATGTTCGGCGACCTCCCGGCGTGGGGCTATTACCTGCGCCACGTCGCAGGCGTCACATTCGACTCGTGCACGACGACGGTCGCGAGCCCCGACGCGCGCCCGGAGATCGTCACCGACGACGTCGCCAACCTGGTCGGCGCTCCGTAGTAGTTGCTAGCGATATTGTCCGTGGTACACTAAGGCGATGCGGAGCTATCGCAGCGTCGTGGTGCTCACCGGCGCCGGAATCTCGAGGAGTGCGGGGCTCGCGACGTATCGCGGCCCGGGCGGGTTGTGGAGCGATCACAAGCTCGAGCAGCTGTCTCACGTCAGCGCGCTCGTCGAGCGGCGCAAGGACGCATGCGAGATGTTCTGGGGCTTGCGTCGCGCGATCTTGCGGGCGCGCCCGACCGCTGCACATCGCGCGCTCGCCGCGTACGAGGCGGCGCTTCCCGCGACATCGCGCATGCTGATCGCCACTCAGAACGTCGATGGCCTTCACCAGGCGGCCGGCAGTCAAAGCGTGTGCGAGTACCACGGTAGCGTGGCGCGGTTCCGCTGCGAGACGTGCGGAGTCGAGCTCGTG
>CAZDGY010000922.1:0-2474 GCA_964504685.1 uncultured Kofleriaceae bacterium
GGACGGCCTCGGCCATGGCGGACCGTCCCGTCCAATGATTTCGCTCGAGTCGTGTTGGCAGCGCGTGTGCACAACGACGCCGTCGTGACGCTGCCACGCCCCGTGTATCCCGGCTCCGCCTGCATGGTGACGCGCAGCTGTACGCACCGACAGTTTCTATTGCGACCCGATCCTGAGACCAACAACGCTTTCGGAACGTGTCAACGAGTTTGAGACAGTGAGCGGCGGAAATTAAGTGAGCGCCGTCGTCGGAGGATTGATCCAGCTCGCTTCCGGCGGGAGCGGGTGGCTCGGTGGTTTCGCAGATCGCTCGGGATGGTGTGCGAAGGCTTCGTCGAGGACGAGCTGGCGAGCGGCGATGATCTTGGCCGCACGGCCATGGTGCAGATCCGCAGGCGTCAGCAACGCGATGCCGGAGTGGTACTGCTTGTTGTTGTACCAATCGAAAAGTTCCGCGAAGACTGCGCGGGCGTCCTCGAGCACCTTAGCGTTCGTGGCACCGAGCCGTCGGTTGCGCTTAGGGCTTATAGGGGGCGCTCGGAGTGATTTTGCCGTCGCCGTCGGCGTCGATCCAGATCGGATTCGCGATCGCGAGGGGGTAGACCTGCCAGCCGCCGAGGTCACCGACGTTCGGCGCTTCCGGACGATCGCCGTCGACACGCACGATCGCGTAGCCGTCGTGCGGGACATCGAGATCGATCGTGTCGTCGAACCGCACGATATCGGTCGACTTCACGATCGGGCGAGTTGCGAGTACCGCGCCCGCGGAGCCGATCACGGTCAACGATGTTACCGAGATCCAGTTCGCCGCGCGTACGCGAATCTTGAGCGCGACCTTGCCGCCGTGCGCGGTCGCTTGTTCGCCGGGACCTTTCCCATCGATCGTCACGTCGAGGATCGGGCCGGTCGTGAGGTACGAGTGCCCGGCTTTGACCGCCGCGGCGACTGCCACCGGATCTATCGCGGTGATCGGTACGTCGCCGATGTTGACGTAGTTGCGCGGGTAGCCGCCGAGGTTGAACGTCAGGTGATGGGTATCGGAGTTGCCGGTCGCGGTGACGCGCTTGCCACTGTCGAGGAACGACACCCAATCGCTGATCACGCGACTGACCGTCTTGCGATCGGCGTCCTGGTAGCCGTTCAACACCTCGATCGCATCGAAGTCCATCGAGAAGCCGGCGCGCTTCGCCTTACCGGTCTTTTCGTCGAGCTCGGCGAGATGAAAGTAACCGATCTTGCCCTGCTCGAGCCGTGGATGATGGATGTCGATCAACGCATTCGGCGTCTTCGAGCGGACCTCGGCGAAGATCTCCATCGGCGTATGGACACCGACCGGCACTGCGCCGCGCCCGAGCTCGCCCTCTTCTGATGGCAGCGGGAACGAGCCGAAATGGCCCCAGGTCTTCGTCGTGATCTCGTCGCCGGTTGCCGACGCGAGCAAGTCGCCGACGCCGAGCTCGGCGATGATCGGCTTGTAGTCCGAGATGATGTTGTGATCGGTCGACACGATCAGGTCGACGCCATCGGCAACGAACTGGTGTACGCGGTCGCGCATCGGTACGCGTGAGTCGAGCGACGGGGCGGCATGCACGTGGAAGTCACCGGAGATCCAGCCGGGCGTGTCGATCACGTGGTGCAGCTTTGCTTCGAGCTCGGTGTCGGCGCCTGCGTTGACCGTGATCCGAATGCGCGACGTGTCCCACTCCGGGCCGTGACAGATCCAAACGTCGTATGTCCCGGCCGGGACGCGGAGCTCGGCCTCGCCGCGCAGTACGAATACGCGATCGTAGGCAGCAACGGCACCGACCTCTTCACGGCCGATGTCGGTGGTCGTGAAGAACACCTTCGGGGTCTCGCCAACCGGCCTGAACGTCAGTCGAGCCGGCAGCGGCGCCCCGTTGTCGTCCTTGATCTGGACCACGACGGTGCCGACATCACGCCTCGCGCGGCCTTTTGCCACCGCGGTCGGCAGCAGTTCCTGGGCGGCAATCGCAATCGCCCCGCCGGCGACCAACATGAGCCACGGAAGTAGACGATCTCTCGGCACGCCGCACCACTATGCCGAAACCTTCATTGAACGCGCACCGTTGGGTGGCTATTCAACCTGCCGGTCGGCCCGAGGCCAATTGCCTCGCGGGGGCATCGGGCCTCGAAAACCGGTCCCCTAACCGGCCGAAACTAGACGGCCAAGACGGCATACAGGGTGCAAAAGGTCCCCTCGCAACCCGCAATCCCTGAACTCTGAACTGAACTCCCAAGGAGATCTCCATGCGCAACATCATCAAGTCTGCTCTCATCATCGGCTCGCTCCTGACCCCGGCCGTCGTCATGGCCGATGCCCCCCCGGCGAAGAAGGATGCCCCGGCGGCGAAGGACGCGCCGAAGACCGACGCGAAGACCCCGGCCGCGAAGGACGCGCCGAAGGACGCGCCGAAGACCGACGCGAAGACCCCGGCCGCGAAGGACGCGCCGAA
>CAZDGY010000922.1:2574-2973 GCA_964504685.1 uncultured Kofleriaceae bacterium
GACCGACGCGAAGGCGAAGGACACGAAGGCCCCGACCAAGTAACTCCGGTTACTGCGTCCGAAACCGCCGCCGCTTTGGCGGCGTTTTCATTTTCGGTGGTACATCGCGCCGATGCCGCGCGGCTTGATCACGAGCGATCGCTTTGCGCCTGATGCGAAAGCGTTGCGAGCCGTGTTCGACGAGCGCTACGCCGATCCACGCAGCACGCGCGGCGATCGATTCGCATGGGATTGGTGGCACGTGCCCGGCCAGTACACCCACCTGCGCACACCGGCGTGGACGTACTTCCCGCGTCGTGTGTACGAGCAGTTTCATCGCGGGCTCGTTGCGTGGGGGCGCGACGTCTTGGGCTGTCACGACGTCTCGCCGCCGTGGTTGTCGCTGTACGTCGCTGGTTG
>CAZDGY010000923.1:0-2972 GCA_964504685.1 uncultured Kofleriaceae bacterium
CGCGAGGAACTTGGCGGCCTCGAAGTCGGGCGCGTCGTACAGCCAGTGCCCGACCTGGATGCCGGTGATCTCGCCGTATAGGAACTGGTTGAACATCCACTCGAGCAGGTCGCGGTCGCGGACCGGATCGAGCGTAGCGCCGGCGAAATCAAAGGTCATTTCTTCGCGCGTGAGCAGCATCGGTGTCCGGGCAAAGGATAGCGCGTTTCGGTCGACCCGGACCGCGAATCACGGGCGCCGGCTGGTACGATGACCGAGCGTGGCCGATAGACCGAGCTCCGACGCCAACGATCTCGCCGAGCTGGTCCGTCGCGAGGGCAAGATGCCGCTCGGTAAGGCGCTCGCGGTCGTGCGCGACCTGTGCGAAGGCGCGATCCGGCGCGACCGCAACACCGACGCAGCGCTGGCCTCGCCGCTCTACGTGTCGCCGGAGCAAGTCCGGGGCAAAGCAGTCGACGAGCGGTCCGATGTCTACGCGCTCGGCGCGATCCTTTACCACCTTCTCGCGGGCGAGCCGCCATTCATCGGCGCCACGACCGATGCGGTGATGGAGATGCGCCTGCGCACCGCGCCCGCGCCGCTGCACGAGCTGGTGCCGAGCTTGCCAACGCGCATCGATCGACTCGCGGCTCGCTGCCTCGCGGTCAACCCGGTCGCGCGGTTCGCATCACTGGTCGAGCTCCGCGCCGAGATCGACGGCGCGATGGCGGCGGTGCGCAGCGGCCCAGGATCGCGCCGGTTCATCACGGCAATGGCGGCGTGCGTGTTGTCCGCGGGCCTCGCGTACGGCGCGACCGTGCTGTGGCACCTGCACGCTTCGCATTCGACCGCCCGGTCGGGCTCGGCGGCGGTCGCACAGACCGGGCCCGGTTCGGATGTGCCTCAGGTCGGCAGCGGCAGCGGCAGCGACCTCCAGGTGAGACCGGGCGGTAGCGTCGTGGTGCTCGTCACCGCGATCGAAAACCGCAGCGCCGATCCGTTGTTCGACGGCACGCTCGATCAGGCGATCGAGCTCGTGCTGCGTCGATCGTCGGTCGTCGATCCGATCAGCGGCTTTCAGCTCCATGCGCTCGCGGCCGAGCTCACGCCGGATCCACCACCAGCCGGCTCACCGCCCGGCGAGGTCGTCGGCAAGAAGCTCGCGGCTCGCGATCACACGCGCGTCGTGATCGTACGCGGCGCGGTGACGACGAAGGATGCGGGCTTCACGATCATACTGACCGCGACAAACGCGACCGACGGCGCGGTCGTGCTCGACCAGACGCTCGATGTTGCCGCGGTCGATCATGCGATTCCGATGGTCGCGCTGTTCGCGAACAGCTTGCGCACGGCACTCGGTGAACAACTGCCGGCCGATAACAGTGAGGCCGAGCACACCGGGTTGTCGAACAACATCGAAGCCGTTCACGAGATGGCGATCGGGCGGAGCATGATCCTCGCCGGCAATCTCGCCGACGCGGTGCCGCATCTCCAGCACGTTCTCGCACTCGATCCCGCGTTCGCGTACGGCCACGTGCTGCTCGGCTTCGCTTACATCGGGCTCGATCGCCTCGTCGACGGCGGCGAACAAAACCGCGCCGCGTTGCGCGGGCTCGACCAGCTCGGCGAGCGCGATCGCCTGACGTTCCTCGGCAACTACTACGAGTTCTCGACCGGCGAGTACGATCGCTCGGTCGCCGCGTTCGCGCAGCTGCTCAAGAAGTGGCCGAACGATCAAGGAGCCGAGGTCAGCCTGAGCGACGTCTACATGTCGATGCGCGATCTGCCAAAGGCACTCGAGGCGGCGCGGCGCGCGGCTCGCGATCACTCGCGCGATCTGGTGACGCGGATCAACCTCGCGGCGATCGAGCTCGACGCCGGTAACTTCGAGGCTTCGCTCGTCGAGCTCGACAAGATCACGCACGAGATTCCGCATCCGCTCGCGCAGGTCCAGCTCTACTACGGGCTTGCATATCTGCTGTCGGGCGATCGCGAAAAAGCGCTCGGTTACTTCGACAAGTATGCGCAACAAGCGCCCGGGTTCGGTCCGATCGCGAAAGCCGACTTGGCGCTGTCGGAGTCCCGGCTCGGCGACGCCGAGAAACTCCTCGATGCTGTGATCGCATCGGCGGCGAGCGCGGACGCGGCCCAGCTCGCGCACGTCTTGCTCGCCGAGACCCGATTGCGGCGCGGCGATGCCCAGGGCGCGCTCGCGTCGGCGACGAAGGTCGCGAAGGAATCGTCGTGGCTGTTCTTCGCGGCGTTGACCGAGCTCGCGGCCGGCGACGAGAAGGACGCGCTCGAAACCGCGCAGCGACTCGACAAGGATGCCGCGATCGGGCCGCGGGTGATGACGAAGTGGCTGTACGGCGAGCTCGCGCGCGTCCACAAGAAGCCGGACGAGGCGATCGCGGCGTTTCGCGAGTCGGTCGAGCTCAACGACGCCTGGTTCGGCCACTACCTGCTCGCGCGCGCGTATCTCGATGCCCGCAAGTTCTCCGACGCAAACCACGAGCTCGAGATCTGCCTGGCGCGCCAAGGCGAGGGCTCGTCGGTGTTCTTCGACGACCTGACGTCGCTGCGCTTTTTGTCGACCGTGCCGTACTATCTCGGTCGCGCGCAAGAAGGCCTCGGCAACGCGCACGCCTCGGCGTCGTTCAAAGCGTTTCTAGCGACGCAGAACGGCGAGGATCACGATCCGATGGTCGAAGACGCGAAGAAGCGCATCCATCACTAGGCAAATAGCTTGGTCGCGGCGGCTTTTGCGCGCGCTCGGACGCGAGCGACATCGAGCGTTTGCAGCTCGCGATCGCGCACGACGATTCGGCCATCGACCGCGACGTGGCGGACATCGCAGCCCTTGACTGCGTACGCGAGCTGCGACCACGGCGAAGCGGTCGGCACCGTGTGGAGCGTTTCGACGTCGACCGCGATCACGTCGCCGCGCTTGCCGACCTCGAGCGAGCCGATCTGATCGGCGAGGCCGAGCGCGG
>CAZDGY010000924.1:0-2972 GCA_964504685.1 uncultured Kofleriaceae bacterium
GCCCGCCCGGATCGGCGTCGCTTCGGGGCGCGGTTCGGCAGCTACGAGCTAATCGCCCCACTCGCCAGCGGTGGCATGGGCGGTGTCTATCTGGCAGCCGATGTCGAAACCGGCGACCGAGTGGCGCTCAAGGTGCTCGATCCGAGGTTCGCGGATCACGCCGAGGTCGTGCGCCGGCTGTTTGGCGAGCACGCGGTCTCGCAACGCGCGCGTCACCCGGGGTTGGTCGACATTCGCGCCGCAGCTCGCAACCTCGACGACATCCCGTATTTGGTGATGGAGTATCTCGAAGGCGAGACGCTCGCCGACATCGCGCTCGAGCTCGAGCCACTCGCGTTGACCGCGGTCATCACGTGGGGCGCTCAAGCGGCTGCGGCGCTCGCAGCGCTACATGCCGCCGGCGTCGTTCACTGCGACGTCAAACCCGAAAACATGCTCGTTATGCGATCCGGCCCGCTCAAGGTGCTCGACTTCGGTGTGTCGCGGTTCGTCGACGAGCCTCCACCGGATGATCACGGCATCGCGGGCACGCCGGCGTACATGGCGCCGGAGCAATGGCGCGGCGAGCCCGGGGTCGCGTGCGACGTCTACTCGCTCGGCTGCACGCTGTTCGAGCTGATCACCGGCGACGTTCCGTTTGCCGGCTCGCTGCCCGAGCTGATGATCTCGCATGCCGATGCGCGGCCGGCCCGGCTGTCGTGGTTGCGCTCCGGAGTGTCACCGACGCTCGAGCGGTTGGTGCTGCGCATGCTCGCGAAGGAGCCGGCGCTGCGGCCGACGATGCGCTGCGTGGCCGAGGAGCTCGAGCAGCTCGCGGCGGTCGAGCTACCGCTGCGCATGGCGGGCTGATCAATTTTCTGCAGATCTCCATCAGATCTCAGCTAGTTGCACGCGAAAATATCTCCGAGCCCGCGTGCTCGAAGCGCCCTGGCTGGTATACTGAACATCAGACCAGTCGGGTAGCGTTTCTCCCATGCGCATCGCCTGCATCCACATCCCTCAGTTCGCGCTGCAGAGCGCGACCCGTCTCGATCCATCGCTGCGCGGCGCGCCGGTGGCGATCGTCGGCGGTAGCGAGCCGCGTCCTGCCGGTGGGCTCGCGCTCCCGCCTGGCCGTGAACGTTCCGGCGCGTTGCACTCCCCCGTGGTCGTCGCGTGCTCGCGCGCGGCGTGGGCGCTGGGCGTTCGGCTCGGAATGACCGCCGCGGCGGCGCGTGCGATGGGTGGTGGCGTCCGGATCGTTGCAGCGGAAGCCGCGATCGAACGCGAGACCGTGCGTGCGATCGCCGATTCGTTGCTGTCGGCAACGCCGACGGTCGATGTCGGCGGTCGGGTCGGCGCGGGCGGCGCGCATCTCGCGATGTACACCGAAGTGCCGGCGAAGCTGCGCGGCAACAGCTACGGCGAACGCGTGATCGCGCTACTCGACGAGCTCGGCGTCACCGGTCGAGTCGGCATCGCTGACGATCGATTCACCGCGTGGGTCGCCGCGGCGCATCTCGGCGGCGATGATTCCGGCGTGATCGCCGTGCCCCGCGGAGGCTCGGCGGCGTTCTTGTCGCCGCGCCCGCTCGCGCTGCTCGCGATCGCACCCGAGGTCCAGCACATGCTCGAGGCGCTCGGCGTGCGCACGCTCGGCGAGTTCGCAGCGTTGCCCGCACCGTCGGTGACTCGGCCGCTCGAAGCCGACTACCAAGCGCTCGCACGCGGCGAGGGCGGGGCGGGATTGCGCGCGTACGTGCCAGATGCGGCGATTCGCGAAGACGTCATCACGACCGCGGGCTTGCTCGAGGGTGCAGGGCTTGTGAGCGGGCCGGCGGCGGTCGCCCTGGTCGCGCGCCGGATCGCGCTGCGGCTCGCCGGTCGCGGTCGGCTCGCCACCCAGCTCGAGATCGCGATCGCTGAACGCGAGCTGGTGATCGATCTGCCGGCGGCGAGCGACGCCGAGGTGATCGCTCGCGTGCTCGCACAGGCGTTGAACGAGCTGCCGAGTGGCGCGCAGCGGCTGCGCGTCGTGGTCGCCGGCGAAGTCAGTGCGGGCGATCAGCGCGAGCCGGCCCCGACGCCGGTGGCGATGCCGATCGACCCGATCGCGATGGTGTTGTCGACTCCCGGCTCGGCCTCGCTCCACAGCTGGGCGTTGCAGCCGCCGACGCGGCGCGAGCCTCATCGCCGGACCCGGCGCGGCAAGCAGCGCCGGCGAGTCACGCCGGCAGCGCAGTCGCGGCTGTGGTAAGTCGTCGCCATGGCGACGAACCTCGAAGCGCAGCTGCGCGAGCAGCTCACGGCGGCGATGAAGGCCAAGGACTCACGGACCGCGAACCTCGTCCGCATGATCAACACCAAGATCATGGAGCGGCGGACCGCGAAGGGCTTCACCGGCCAGGTCGATGACGCGCTGATCCTCGACGTCATCAGTGCGTACAAGAAGCAGATGGAGAAGGCGCGGGTCGAGTTCGTCGCCGCCGGCGATCGCGGCAAGGCGCAGATCGCCGAGATCGATTTCGAGCTCGAGTGGTGTGCGAAGTTCCTGCCGGCGCAGATGTCCGAGGCCGAGCTGCGCGAAGCGGTCGCCAAGGCGGTCGCCGAGCTGCCGCAAAAGGATCCGAAGATGGCCGGGCGGGTGATCGGCGCGATCAAGAAGCAGTTTGGCGACAAGGCCGATGCGGCGCTCGCCAAGAAAATCGCCGAAGAGCTGCTCGCCCCGCCGGCGTAGCGAGGTCTCACCGTCCTGTGATCGTCGCGTCGCGGAGTTGTCGCGGCGCCGTGGTGTGCTGGACTGGTGGTGGCGATTCGCGATTGGCTGCGCGGCCCGGCGTCGTTGCTAGCGCTAACCGCGTCGTACGTGGCGCGCCGGCCGGCGCTCGCGTTGCCCGGGCTGCGAGTCGCGATCGAGGTCGGTGTTCGCGTTCGGCGTGCGCCGGTGCTGCGCTCGTGCCCGGAGCTACTCGTCGAACCGGACCAGCTTGTCG
>CAZDGY010000925.1:0-2970 GCA_964504685.1 uncultured Kofleriaceae bacterium
CCGGGTGATGCCGACCGCGGACCTGACCGGCGAGCGCAAGATCCTCAGCTGTACGCTCGACGAGCGCACTCGAACGCTGCGCGAGAAGGTCGAGGTCGCCCTCGAGAACAAGGCGCGGCAACCGGTCGAGGCGGTCGCGAGAGAGTTCATGTGGCGAGCCCCGTCGTGGAAGGTCGAGCCGGGCGACGAGACCGTCAAAGGTGTGCGCGCTGCGCCGCAGACGCAGGAGTACAGGCTCAGCCTGCCGGCGGGTGCGAAGAAGTCGGTCGTCTATACCGTCACGTATACATGGTGAGGTGGTTCGGGTTGGCTCTCGCCTTCGTCGGCGGAGCGTGCGGCGCTGCGCTTCACCGAGTCGCGAACGATGCGGCGAGCGGCGACAACGTCACGCTGTTTCGCGGCGGCGTCGCGCACGTGCAGCATCGCATCGCAGTGGATCTTCCGGCCGGCGCGTCGAGCGTGAAGCTCGAGATCCCGGCCGACGTCAAAACCGAAGACCTCGATTGGATCGACCGCGGTGGCTTGGAGCTCGGCGCGATTCATGTTTGCGCGAGCGATCCGCCGCAGCTGATCGTCGGCGCGCAATGCGGATCGACCGTCGACGTGCGTGCGCCCTCCGCTGGCCACTACATCCTCTCGGTCACCTACCCGACGAAGCTGGTGTGGGACGCGGCGTACACGATGACGACCTCGGCCACGCACGATCGCGCGACCATCCGCGGCTCGATCGCGATCCTCAACGCGACGGGCATCGCTTATCACATCGCGCACCTGCGCGTGATCGACTCCGCGCTCGATGCCGGCGTTGCGGCGCGTGCGCTGGCGCTATCGGCGTCGCTCGCAGGGACGAACGTCGGTACATCGCCGCACGCAGAAGTGCGCGACCTCGGCGCGGTCGAGCTGCGCGTCGGCGAGACCCGCGTCCCGCTGATCGTCGATTCGAAACCGCGCGGGATTCGCTCCGTGTTGGTCTACGACCCGATCGGCATCGCACTCGACACGCCGACCCCGGCGTCGATGCCATCCGAAGAGCCCGAGCTCGGCATCATCGCGCCGGCGTCGACCCGGGTGGCGGAATCGATCGAGCTCGCGCGGTCGCGATCGTCTAGCGGGTTGCCGGCCGGCCCGGTGCGATTGCTCGAGAGCCGCGACGACGGCACGCTCGCAGTCGTCGGCGAGTCCCAGATGTTCGATGTCGCGACCCGCGTCGCTCGGGTAGACACGATCGAGGTCGGCACCGCGGTCGGGGTATCCGCGCATCGCGAACGCCGCGAGTTTTCGATCGACGAAGACACCCATCGCATCGTCGAGGAGTTCGGCATCGCGATCGACAACACGCGAGCGGGCGCGGTGACGATGCTGTTGCGAGAGCACCTCTATCGCGGGCAGAACTGGGCGATCGCGTACGCGTCGGTGCCGAGCACCTCGGTCTCTAAGGTCGGCGCGCAAGAGATCACGCTGCGCGTGGAGGTGCCTGCACACACGAAGAAGACCGTCGTCTACGTCGTGGTGTACTCGTGGTAGCTCTCGCCGAGATTCGCGGGCTCGCGGTGCAGTACGGTCGGCGGACCGCGGTCGATGGCGTCGATCTCGCGCTCGACCAAGGCGAGATCGCGCTCCTACTCGGGCCGAACGGCGCAGGCAAGAGCACGACGCTTGCCGCGATCGCTGGTGCGGTGCTGCCGAGTGCCGGCACGATCGCGGTCGACGGTCAGGACCTCGTATCGGCGCCGCGTTCCTTGCGCGCGACGATCGGATTCGCCGACCAACCGCCGGCGCTGTACGAATTCTTCACCGCGTTAGAGCACGTCGCGTTCATCGCAGAAGCGCGCGGAGCCGAGCGCGCCGCCGCGACCGCGATCCTCGGCGAGCTCGGGTTGACCCGGATCGCCGATCGGCCATGCCGCGAGCTGTCGTTCGGCATGCGCCAGCGGGTCGGGCTGGCGGCAGCGCTGGTCGGGCCCGTGCGAGTTCTGTTGCTCGACGAGACGCTCAACGGGCTCGATCCACACGCCTCGCGAGCGGCGCGTGCAGCGGTGCGCGCGGCTGCCGATCGCGGCGCGACCGTGCTGATGTCGACCCATTTACTCGGGGTCGCGGAGCGGCTGTGCGATCGGATCTTGGTGATGAACAAGGGCAAGCTCGTCGCCGATCGCCGCAAAGCCGACGTCGATGCGTTGCTCGCGGTCGGGCCGAACGCGATCGAGGATCTCTACGTCTCGCTCGTACCGGACGACGGGCCGACATGACGAGTGGCCAATTGATCGCGTGGAGCCGGCGCTACGACCGCGCCGCACGCGGCGGTTGGTGGTCGTCACCTCTCGCGATCGCGGTGCTCGCAGGTGGCGCGTTTGCCGCGTTCGTCGCATGGCGCGGTAACCTCGCGGGTCCCGTCGCGGCAAGCCATGCATGGCTCGCCGGAACGGTCGCCGCATTCGCCCTCGCGTTCATGCGCGTACCGTTTCACATCTACTGGCGCCGCGATGCCGCGATCCTCGCGCAACTGCCGATCAGCGGCGCGGCGTTGCTCGATGCGGCGCTACTGCGCTGTGTGAGTGCCGCCGCGACGACGACGTTCGCGGTGATCATCGGCATGCTGCCGATCGCGTTCGCGAGCGCCGACTCGCGGCTGATCCTCGCTCACGTCACGTATGCGGGCGTACTTGGCGCGACCGCCGCAGGCCTCCTGCCGGCGACCGCGGTCTGGGCGGCTTCGCTGGTCGCGACATCGAGTGGTGCTCGTGCGATCGAAGTCGCGATCGCGATCGCCGGCGCGAGTCCCGCGCGCGCGATGCAAGCGGCGGCGCGTAGACCGGGCGACGCGCCGACGCCGCTGCTCGGTGCGCTCCCTGGCTTCGTGTCGAGCGCCGTGATCGTCGTCGCTTTGCTCGCATCGCCGGTGCTGCTCGGCACCAAGCCTTGGCAGCAAGTCGCGCCGGAGCTACTAGGCCTCGTCATCGCGAGTTGCGT